>CAZPAA010000269.1:0-2662 GCA_964584425.1 uncultured Gammaproteobacteria bacterium
TTAAGGCCACCATGCAATTGATATCGCTGCTATGAGTGTATTGCGTTACACTTTTCGTGAGCGGGAATATTTACTCGGATGCTACGAAGCCGCAAGCGGCGCGCGAATGCACGCAAATTATTATCGCCCCGGCGGTGTGTACCGCGATTTGCCAGATCAAATGCCCCAATACGCCGCATCACAATTTTCTAAAAAAGAATTGGCAAAACGTAACGCGAATCGCCAAGGCTCATTACTCGATTTTATTTGGGATTTTACTGAACGTTTCCCTAAATGCGTCGATGATTACGAAACCTTATTAACTGATAATCGCATTTGGAAGCAGCGCACCGTGGGTATTGGCGTCGTCACGCTCGAGCGTGCATTACAACTCGGTTTTTCTGGCCCAATGCTGCGCGGCAGCGGTCTTGCTTGGGATTTGCGTAAAAAACAACCTTACGCGGTTTACGATAAAATGGATTTTGATATTCCAATTGGAAGCGAGGGCGATTGCTATGATCGTTACTTGGTGCGCATGGAAGAGATGCGTCAATCCAATCGCATTATTCGTCAGTGTGTAGAATGGCTGCGTGCAAATCCCGGCCCGGTGATGGTAGATGATCACAAAGTGACACCGCCCAAACGCACCGATATGAAAGAAGATATGGAAGCCTTAATCCATCATTTCAAATTATATACTGAAGGTTACAGCGTGCCCGCAGGCGAAGCGTATGCCGCGGTCGAACATCCCAAAGGTGAATTTGGCATTTATTTAATTTCTGATGGCGCGAATAAACCGTATCGCGTTAAAATTCGTGCGGCCGGCTTTGCACATTTATCCGCCATGGATGAAATGGTACGCGGACACATGCTAGCGGACGTAGTCGCTATTATTGGTACACAAGATATTGTTTTTGGGGAAATAGATCGCTGATGGATAATCAATCTACATTTACTTTAAATCCTGAGCAAAAACAAGCCATAGATGCTTGGGTTGCAAAATTTCCTATTGAGCAAAAATCATCTGCAGTGATCTCGGCGTTATCGATTGTGCAAAAACAACAAGGCTGGCTTTCAGATGATATGATGAATGCGGTTGCTATTTATCTTGATATGCCAAAAAGCGCAGTGTATGAAGTGGCAACGTTTTATTCCATGTATAATTTAAAACCTACCGGAAAGTATCGCATTGATGTGTGCACCAATGTGTCTTGTATGTTGTGTGGCTGCGATAAAATTGTCGATCATTTAAAAAACCGTTTAGGTATTAATTTGGGCGAAACAACGCAAGACAATCGCTTTACCCTAAAAGAAGTAGAATGCTTGGCCGCCTGCGGTGGCGCACCCGCGATGCAAATCGACGGTGAATACTATGAAAATCTTACTCCTGAAAAAGTCGATGAGATTCTAACGCAGTGGGAGAAAAAGGCATGAGCGTGAAATCTCTCAACCAAGTCTGCTTAAGAACCCTAGAGTTCCCGGAACCTTGGAGTCTAGCGAGTTATGAAAAAGTCGGTGGCTATTCCATGCTGCGCAAAATCATGCGCGAGAAAACGCCGCCGGAAGAAATTATTGAACAACTCAAATTAGCAAATTTACGTGGACGCGGCGGGGCGGGATTTCCAACCGGATTAAAATGGAGTTTTATGTCGCGCAACACGCCCGGGCAAAAATATGTGGTGTGTAATTCCGATGAAGGCGAACCCGGCACATTTAAAGATCGCGATATTTTACGCTTTAATCCGCATCAAGTGATTGAAGGTATGATTATTGCGGGCTACGTGATGGGCGCAACCGTTGGTTACAATTATTTACGCGGTGAATTTATCGAGCCTTTTAATCGCTGCGAACAGGCATTAAAAGAAGCACGCGCAGCAGGCTTAATTGGTAAAAACATTTTAGGTTCCGGCTTTGATTTTGAATTGCATCATTTTTTAGGCGCAGGCGCCTATATTTGCGGAGAAGAAACTGCGCTTTTAGAATCGCTTGAGGGCAAAAAAGGCTTTCCACGTTTTAAACCGCCATTTCCTGCAAATTATGGTTTATATGGCCGTCCGACCAATATTAACAACACCGAAAGTTTTGCATCAGTGCCGGTGATATTGCAACAAGGCGCACAATGGTTTTTAGATTTAGGCATCCCCAATAATGGTGGCACAAAAATATTCTGTATTTCAGGACATGTGAATAAACCCGGTAATTATGAAATCCCGCTTGGCACCCCATTTAAAACTTTATTGGAAATGGCCGGCGGCATGCGCGATGGTAAAAAATTAAAAGCAGTGATCCCAGGCGGATCTTCGGTGCCGATTTTACCGGGCGATACCATGATGCAGCTGAATATGGATTACGATTCCATCGCCAAAGCCGGCAGCATGTTAGGCTCCGGCGGCGTGATTTGTATGGATGAAGACACCGATATGGTCAAAGTACTCGAGCGTATTTCCTATTTTTACTTTGAGGAATCTTGCGGCCAATGCACACCTTGCCGCGAAGGCACCGGCTGGCTGATGCGAGTGATTAAAAAAATTATCAATGGCCAGGGCAAAATACAAGATTTAGAATTATTAAATAGTATCTCCGATAATATTATGGGACGCACCATTTGCGCATTAGGCGATGCCGCGGCAATGCCGGTGCTCAGTTTTATCAAACACTTTAGAAGCGAATTTGAGGCATATAT
>CAZPAA010000270.1:0-2646 GCA_964584425.1 uncultured Gammaproteobacteria bacterium
TCCAATTCGTAAAACCCTTCTTTGTGCTGTCAGCACCCTGGTACCACTCAAAAACTGCCCCATATTGGCTTGTGTTTAACCCAAGATTTTTTTGATACCACTCATTCATTTTGCCAGGGTCTTTGCATTTGAAAAAAATGCCGCCAATGCCTGTGACCTTTTTAATAGTTATCGGTTCTTTTTCCTGTTTTGTCAGTATCGTCTTAAATGCAAATCCTGAAAGGAAGGATGCTGCAATAACTAAAATAATTAATGATGTCTTTTTCATTTATCTGAATGTTTGTAGTTTAAGATATCGTTCGTCATACGTACCGCTAACGATCAGGGCTTGGCACCTTACTATCTGGTCAAGTTAAGGAAAATCGGTCGAAGCTGAAGGCCCAAACACACGAAGAACAGTAGGGGCCAACACGCAATAGGCTTGTGGTAATTCAATATTAGCTGCTGTTTTTCTAATAAAATAAACCGTACACCCTACGGGTACGATATTTCTTAGTTACCCTGATCATCTGTACGATATAAATACCGATCGGAATTAAGCTAATCCAAATATTAAATATAAAGTAGCAAGCAAGGAATAGTATAAAATAAAACATTGTAGTGTAAACAGGACTAATTACTAACGAAAAGCCATGCCGTGAACTATAGTAGGCTGCAATTTTCTCGAGATACGTATGAAAAAGTTGTGCACCAAGATTTCTGCTTATATACTTATTTCCTTTTGCTGCATCCTCGAGATAATCTTTTAGTGAATAATAAATCCAAAGCTGATCTTGTTTGGGCTGCACTTCATCAAGATGATAAATGAAATTGTTGACAGATTTGAGGTGAAAGTATCTCACCAGTTTTATATGGGAGTTAGCGTATAGGTCATTACTTAATTTCTCGAGCTCTTTTTTTAGATCGCTTTCCGGTATTGGTTCTTCCAGTGTTCTCATTTAGGAAACTAAAATAGCACTTAACGGTTCGCTGTTTTTAAATGTTGTAATTATTTTTCGAGAATGTTTTTCAAAGTTGCCAAACTAATATCCATGTCCTTCCCAAAGTTTTTTTCTGCTATCGGTATCAGTATGTTCAAAGGATATTTTAATGTACCGGCATTGCTCCAGGAAACTTTGGTTTGATTTTCGGATAAAGAGTCTGTTTCCATGATTACGTACGCAGAGGTGACCATTGGTTTTACAAAACGGATTTCTGTTTCAATTCTTTTCCCTTCAATAATGTTCTTAATTTCCTTTTCTCCAACACCGGCATTTTTATTTCCGCTCCCGGCATAAATATATCCAACGGTGCCGTCTGTTCCTTTGAATTCGCTTTTCCTGTCGGGAGCAGCCATTGCATGTTTATTGAAATTGTCCTGATTCTTGAGCAGTCTTATATAGTCAAATGCTTTTTGCAGAGGGGCATTGATGATAATTTCACGCCTGACATAATGCTCCCTCTTCATGAAAAGTCCACTGATTAACAGCAAGGCAAGGATGCCTGCAAGTACAAGTAGAATTGCAATAATGGTGCTCATTTTATTGTTTTTATTTCCTTAAGATTTTCTCCATTGCCTTCCCCTTTGCCAATTCATCGATCAGCTTGTCCAAATAACGGATCTTTTGCATGAGTTTGTCTTCGATTTCTTCCACACGATACCCGCAAATCACACCGTTGATCTTTGAAACATTTGGATTTAGTTGTGGCGCCTGGGCAAAAAAAGTTTCCAAATCATTTTTCCTGTCGATCTGTTGTTGCATTGTTTTTTTATCATATCCTGTCAACCAAAAAATAATACTGTCTACTTCTTCTTTTGTGCGTCCCTTTGCCTCTGCCTTTTTTATATACATGGGATAAAACCTTGCAAAAAGGAGGGCATATACTCTTTCTAACTTCATAGCATCATAAATTTATTAAATAATGTTGTAAGTCAGCAGTCATTTTTTATCGGCTCACAATAAAGCGATATTGAACAAGCGCAAACAAAAGTTTTTGTTTTTAAAAGTTTAAGATTGATTCTATCGTTAATTTTTTCGAATAATAACCGGCCCTTTCCTGCGATAATTAGCTGAACAAAGAATTGGGATTCATCAATTAAATTAAGGCTCAAACTCAATTTTATCAGGATTAGAAAAACGAATGACACCCTACCGTGATTAAATCTAGTCAATAGATCTTCATTCGAAATATACAAAACAAAAACCTGGTCATAAAATAAAGGATGAAAAAGAATTATTTTATCAACAGAGGGGCATGTAAAAAATTTGTCTACATTGCATTGCCACCTTTTCCTTAATACCATGAAAAGTGCTTTGATTTTCCCCTGCATTATTCTTTATGGTATAATAACCACAAATGCGCAGTTGCCGAAAGAGCAGCAAAAAGCAATTGTTATAAAAAGAATGATCGAATTAAAACATTATTCACCCCGGCCGGTGAATGATGAATTTTCAATGTTTGTTTTCAAGAATATAATAAACACCGCAGACAAAAGAAGGCTTTTTTTTACCGAAACAGAATATAAACAACTTGCAGCGTATTCTGCTTCTCTTGATGATGAACTGAATGGAAAAGGATGGGCTTTTGTGGATCTATTTTCTGTGCTATATAAAAAAGCATTAATCAAAGCGGAAACGATCATTCAAAAACTTACTCAAAGAACTT
>CAZPAA010000271.1:0-2589 GCA_964584425.1 uncultured Gammaproteobacteria bacterium
CATTTGATGATATTTAACTTCCAGCAAAAAATTTGTCTCCGTCATGAAATCAAGTTCAATACCATTTTCATAAATATATGCAGGATTCAAGTGTTTTATTTTCAAAAAAACAATATTCTCAAATATGTCACCCTTATCTCTAAAACCAGTGAATAAATTTTTTATTCCCAAATCTGCCGCATAAACCTTTTTAGCGGACAAAACTGTTCCATTGGTTTTCCCATAGCGTGGCACGAGATAAATCAGATAGGTTTCTTCAAAGATATGCAAATAACGTTTTGCTGTATCCGGAGAAATTTTTAAAATATTGGCCAATTTGTTAATGCTGGCTTGCTTTCCTACGCGTTCCATCAGCAGGGTGAAAAAATCTTTAATTAAAGATGGTTTGCGAATATTATGTGCAGCCACAATGTCTTTATATAAAATATCCTCAACGAGTGAGGTTAAATATTCTCGATTACCATTTAATACATATTCAGGCATGCCGCCTATTTGCATATATTCTTCAAAATGATGATTAAGCAAATGAGCATCGCTTTTTTTGATATTGATATTTTTAAATAATAAATATTCAGAAAAATCCAGCGGTAATACTTCAACAACCCGTTCACGTCCAGTTAACAATCCTCGCGTATCTTTTAGCACAGAGCTGCTAGATGAAGATGCAAAAATTTTACTATATCCCTGATCATAAAG
This sequence comes from uncultured Gammaproteobacteria bacterium, assembly GCA_964584425.1. GTDB lineage: Bacteria > Pseudomonadota > Gammaproteobacteria > JABCZS01 > JABCZS01 > JABCZS01. Next base: position 697 of record CAZPAA010000271.1, read on the forward strand.
ATTTTTCAGCTGCAGACGAAAATCTTCCTTGTAGGTTATCTCATCTAGAAAAAGATAAACTTTAGTTTGATTTGAGATGCGATGCAAAGCGCGATAATCTTGCACAATTTCAATAATATTTTTTTCGCGCAAAAGATAATCATCTAAACTGATGTAAAATATATGCTTAGGATCTTCCCCTTTTTCTAATAATGTTTTAATTAATAATTTTAATTGCGTGGTTTTGCCTACGCGACGTAGCCCGGTTAAAAATACTACGGATTTATCGTCCAGTAGCGCAGCAAATAAGGCTACCCACTTGGGTCTTTGAATGGTATTGGCAAAGGCAAATTCACCCTCCCACCAAGGGTTATATTGATACATCAGTGACATAAGCTCATCCTATACGATAGTATCGTATAATTATAGCATAAACTATACGATAGTATCGTATAGTTTCCAAGGTTTCATTGTTATCAAAGTAAGGGCTTCAACATATCACCATCCGTATCACCATCCGTATCCCCATTGATACAAAATGGAATTCCCACCATTTTTCTATTATTTTGATGAACAGTTGGCAAATCTGTTTCAACTAAAAAAGAGGTTGCATTATAAGTATGCGCAATAGGCTCAAGCCTATCTAATTTTTGTATTTCGACTTCAAAATAGGCTGTAATTTCGGTAAATCGCGCGATCAAATATTCTCTTGATGATTCATCAATTGGAAATCCGATTGTTCTTAAACATCGAATGGTATTGATCACATTTCTTTCACCAGGCTGCTCGGGGGCTTGAATAAAAGAGAAATATTGCGACAAAATAGATCTATTTGAAGGCGGTGGTGGATTTTTTAATTGTGCGATGACCTGCTTTAATTCTTTTTTACGTAATAATATTAAAGGTTTTTGCTGGTCACGAAAATGTCTGCGCTTGTTTTTGATGCTTTCTTGCTCTTTTAAAAATGAATTAATTGCTTTTACAAAATTATCTTGGGGATTGAGTTGCGGCGCTTCATTTAATTGATCAAAATCGAGTGATTTAAACACACCGAGTGCTGCATTGTTTTTTTGCGTGTCACAATCCAAAAATACACGAAGACAATGTTTTTTTATTTCATTACTTTTATCTTCGCCTGCTATGATAATTTTTTTAACTTGAGCTAATAAAATTTGTAATTCTTTATATTTTCCCTCTCTAATCAGCAATTGAATAATGCTCTCACATTTCGTGTTTCTTTTTAATAATATTGCGGGATTCTTTTCTAAGATTGCGCTTATTTCATCAGATTTATTTTGTTCATGAGAATTAAATAATGAAAATAAGGTTTTGTTTGTTTCCGTTACGGGAACAGATTTTTTTATTTGTTTTCTCAATCTAGCAGATTTAAATTTTTCAACGAGCGCACTATCCTCTAAACTTAAGGCACCCCAATCTCCAAAGAGTATGGCCGTTGAAATAATGTGTAGAAAAAGCGCATTAAAATTAGCAAATATCTTAAACTCGGGATGCTTTAATAAAAGCAAATTAAAACAATGATGCCTCGTTAAATGTGAATGTGCTATTAAATAATTGCGTAATAATTTTGCCGCCTCAAAAGTTGCTGCATTTTTAAGGGTGTTTAAAATAAGAAACAGGTGGTCCGCTTCATCCCATTCATCTGATGAATATTCCCTACCCGCAACTTCGATTAATTGTGCGGTAAAACCCGTTGGATTGAAATTATCGGCTTGTACCCAAGAAACCCATTGCTTGGCTTCTTCGGCATTTTTAAGATCTGCTCTTGCTCTTTTTTCTTGTAAAGCTTGTTTAACTCGAGAAACTTCATAAGCTGCTTGAAGTAATGCATCTCTATCTATCACTTCTTCCCAAGGCCGCATACCCAACCCCTTTTTTAAAGCTTTGATTCTAACT
>CAZPAA010000272.1:0-2580 GCA_964584425.1 uncultured Gammaproteobacteria bacterium
CCTTGGCGCTTGGGCGCGCGAGATTGCTTCGTCGCTCCGCTCCTCACAATGACGGGCTCGCATCTCCAAGTGAAATATGGGTATAGCTCCCGGCCTGTGATTGAAAAAACTTTACAAAACAACGTTAAGGAGTCAAAGTCCTCCAAAACTGGCATAAACCACAAATATGGTATATTGTATAACAAAATTTGTAACAAAATATACCATATCCATGATAAAACGCCATCTACTCGACCAATTAGCCCAATGGGCCGTTAAACCCAATAGAAAACCTCTGGTGCTGCGGGGTGCGCGTCAGGTGGGTAAAACGACGGCAGTGGATTTATTTGCTCAAACATTTGATGTGTACATTCGCCTTAATTTGGAAACCCCAAGGGATAAAAATTTATTTACCCATCATCTGCCATTCAACGAATTATTAGAATCTATTTTTTTAGCCAAAGGCAAATCCCGACAAGGGCGAGTACTTATTTTTATTGATGAAATTCAATATTCACCCGAAGCGATGCAAATGCTACGTTATTTTTATGAGCAATCCCCAGATCTATATGTAATTGCAGCGGGATCATTATTAGAAACATCAGTCAATTTTCAGCAAAGTTTTCCTGTAGGGAGAGTGGAATATTTATATGTTCAGCCTTTGAGTTTTTCTGAATATTTACTGGCGATGGGGCAAACACAAGCCTTAGATGTGTTCCATGAAATCCCGTGTCCGACTTATGCGCATGAACATTTATTACAACATTTTTATAAATATACCTTAATAGGCGGTATGCCAGAAATTGTAGCGACTTATAGCGAAACCCAAAGTATTGCAACATTGAATGATTTATATGAGGGTTTATTGCGTGCGTATTTAGATGATGTCAATAAATATGCGAAAAATACAACAATGGCGAATATTTTACGTTTTGCGATTGAACAAGCTTTTACCCATGCCGGAGAGCGAATTAAATTTCATGGTTTTGGTCATTCCCATTATGGCTCTAGAGAAATGGGCGAAGCCTTGCGCACATTAGAGCAAGCGATGTTAATTCATCTGATGTATCCGACTACTGTATTGCGCCCGCCTATTCAAATGGATCATAAAAAAAGTCCTAGATTACACGTGCTGGACACAGGATTAGTTAATTATTTCTCAGGATTACAACAACAGTATTTTGGTGCAAATAAATTAGATCATATTTATGAAGGGAAAATAGCAGAACTGATAGTAGGGCAATTATTATTTACAGTTTTTACACGATTGAATGAACCCGTTACATTCTGGGTGCGTGAAGCACAGGCCAATGCCCAAGTAGATTACCTAGTGCCTTATCAAGAGAGTTTATTACCCATTGAAGTGAAAGCAGCGCCGGTGGGTCGTTTACGCTCGTTGCATGAATTTATTGACAGAACGTCGAGTGAATATGCCATTCGACTTTACTCGGGCCCATTTATGATCAATGAATTAACCACCATTTCACAAGGTAAAAAATTCAAACTCATTAATTTACCGATTTATCTGACAGAAAAAATCCCGGATTATATGGCGTTAGTTTATTGAAAGTGATGTGACGGGTGCTGTCTGATTATTGTGGTTATGATCATTACTATTACTGCCAAATAGATTTATCCATCGATTTTGACTTGCCGATTGCTGGATAACAATATTAACAACATTTTTGATAATATCCTGCGCAGCTTCATCCAAATCAGCGGATTTAATGGAAAATACCTTAGAAAACAATTCAAAAGATTCCAGAATGATGGTTGCATTATCCACATTCTTTTGCATATTATGATAGGCTTTACGTAAATTGATGTTTAATTCAGCCACAAATAACAGTTTATAAGCTTTAAGATCAACAACAGTCTGATGATAAGTCCCCGTGAGATCATTAAGAAATTTTTTAATGTCCTTGCGATAAGTGCCACCTTGGTAAAAGCTTGCTGAATCACGATATTCAATGATATTTGATAAATATTTGATAAGCGCAAGTGTATCTGAATTGGGCGCACCTTGGGGTGGTAATTGGTGAGGTGTATCTCTTTCGTTTTCATAATATTTTTTTGACATGTTATCTAAAAGACCGGCCAAGGTTTTGTCATGCTGAATTTTTGGAGGATTATTATTTGCTAATTGCGTCAATAATGGGTTCTCATTATTTTTTGTTAATTCTATATGCAGTGTTCTTTTTTTCCATAAATTTTTTCTTTCTTGATTTGCATGCAATAATTGCGTAACCAACAGATCAGTTAATATTTTTTTACTTCTAGGATTGTCTAACACTATCTCTTTTAGCGTTAAATGAAATGCACGCAAAGCTTTAGATAAATGATCATAAGCGTCATAAAATCTATTGGGTATATTTTCCACCATCAGTTCAAGACGTAGGGGATCCCATCCTTTGGTGATCAATAATAATTCAAGTGATTGTTGCACAGAGATTTTTATTTCCTCTTTGTAAAATTCAGGTAAGTTTTTATCCTGATAAAAAGAGGAAATACCCTTTAATAGAAGCCCAGGCAACATACTCCCATTTCGTGTCGCGTGCACTAACATCAAAACAAAATTAATAATAATATATGTAGTTACAA
>CAZPAA010000273.1:0-2576 GCA_964584425.1 uncultured Gammaproteobacteria bacterium
CCAATAACAACTACGGGTCGTAGTATACATTGTCTTGAACTGGCCCTTAAAAATTGAGGGAGAAACTTTCTATTTTTGAACTGTTCAGGCGGTATATCATTATCTAATTCATCTTTGACTTTATAGTCGGTCTCTGTTCTTATGAACACGGGATCAAGCGTTTTAAAGTCATGAGGCATGTAATGGAGTTGTAAATGTGTCGAAGTGACCCAATCTACTTTTTTATCGTTTATTGCTTTAATGGTTAGAAAGTCTGTTTGTTCATTGGATCCGACCTTCATGATATAATTGGAAGATTCAAATGGTTCTATAAAAAATAGTCCATCGCTGCACACTACAGCGACAAGATTGTGATCTATAGCGTAGTTTTCTGTTAGTTTGCGTCCAATTACATGTGCAGATATCCCTGCGCTTTTCAATTGTGCAGCGATGCCAATGGCTGCATGAAAACAGCTTTGCGCATGGGGATAGGTTGTGGGCAAATCTTCAAAATTGAACGCATTAAAAATGTCGATTTCTGTATGCTTGTTATCTTTATCTTCTGATTTTTTCTTTTCACGGAACTCTAAAAACCGCACTAAGTCTGCGATGGCGCTGAGATCGAGTTTTTTTCTGTACTCATCGACGATGCTCTTCATTTCACCGTAGGTTTCTTCACAAGTTTTCACAGGCGTTGAAGAAGAAAGTGCATCACGTTTGCTCAGGATGGGTTTGCTAAAAAAGAAGGGAACATTTGTCATTGCACTTTTTTCGCGAAGATCATGAATGACTTTTGCTTTTTTAGGCATAGGTGTATTGGCATTCGCCAAATCATTTTTCAAAGCGACTCTTTTGGGTTTGGAGCTAGGGTACCCTTCATACAATCCTTCTAAAGCCAGGGCGCTGGCGTAGGGGGTTGGGCCAAACCCGGTCGTCATTTCATCATTAATCATCCGTTTTTCAGTATTGATGAAAGCAGCGATCCGCTTGTTAAAATCGTGGGAGGATTTAAGGCCGCGCAGCTCGACATTTCTTAAGATCTCTCTAGCCTTTTCAAGTTGATTGGGATCCACACAGGTGACTTTAAGTCCTTGAATATTATCTTGATCTTGGCTTTTAGTGAGTGTCAGATCATATTGAATACCCTGATACTTAAATTGTACTTTCATCAAATCTTCCCCGGCAGTAGTTAACCGGATAACATTGTAAAGGTTGATGAGAAAATATGCAAGGGATTAGACCGAAGATAAAATGCGGATCCCATCAGTGCGGGCGCCTGCCTTGAAATCCGCTGTGGTGTAAGTTTACATCTTTAAGCTTGGATAAAATCCATTTTCAATATGCCAAATATTTCTATCCCAGCCATCGGTCGCAGAAAAGGTGGTTTCGGATTGATCTCGCATGCTTAGGCTAGATAATCCTTTAGAGCCGCTATCACCCGAATATTTTTTACCGGTTTCCTGTTTGTCAAAATAACTTTCGGTTGCGATGACTCGGTTAGACGATTTGGAATAATTTCCAAGGATCCCTCGGCCTGCATCTTTGCCATCAACATGCACGGGGCCTATGGCAAATACATGGTTTAATTTAACGTTTCCTTTTTCATTATTTCCTTCTTGGGGAGCTTGACCAATGAGCCCGCCAGCAAATTTACTGCTACTGAGACTGACTTTGGAATAACTGTGTTCAATATGCACGTGTGAATTCGCTGCAATGAATCCAATAAGACCACCTGCGTTGAATTGACTGTTAATAGAACCCTCCGCATAAGAGCGACGAATCACAACCCAGTCCTCATCTGCACGAGAAACAAGGCCAATGATTCCTCCATAACTGCACGCTTGATCATCTTGAAAACAACCGCCGCTAGATTGAAGTCCAGTGACGCTGGAGTCGCGAATTTCTCCACGAAAACCTTGCTCACCGACCAATCCACCCGCGTTGCGCCTTTGCTTAATTGTGACATTACGCACATGCACATGGGCTAGATTAGTGCCTTGAGAATATCCGATTATGCCGCCCTGTTCACCTGCGCCTATGGAATCATCAGGGCCATCCATTTTTATATTTTCAGCAGTAATATTTAAAATATGTGAATAAAAAGCTTTGCCTGCTACGAGTCCCCAAGCTTGGGTGATATCACCATAAACCGTTGCATTCTGGAAATGAATATTTTTAAAAGTTGCAGTATACAATTCTGTAAACAATCCACCATCTTCATCATTTACATATTGAATCGTAAGATTTGAAATCGTGTAATTTTCTCCAGTGTAGTTGCCGTTTGCATCATAAATACCGCCATCTAAGGTACCGCGAAATGAATTCAAAATAGGGTAAAATACGGTGTTAGCACATTCCAGATCATTATTTAAGTAATAATTTTCTTCGAGTAGGGAAATATCGCGCAGTTCTTCACATGAATAAATCGGTATCCCACCCTCACGGGCGTGAGCGATAGAAAATAAGGAGACGGTAAAACATACAGCAATAAGGGTAATACGAAATAACATGCTCATCTCCCGTTAACTAAAGAAGATATAGTTAGGACTTACGCAAAACCTTGATATTCTCGTAGGGACGCAACATGTTGCGTCCCA
>CAZPAA010000274.1:0-2542 GCA_964584425.1 uncultured Gammaproteobacteria bacterium
TACAGCGGCTTCACGCCCATGCCGTCGCGCGCCAGGAACAGCGTACGCTGTTCGACGTCCCACAGCGCGAACGCGTAGATGCCGTCGAGCCGCTCCAGCAGCGCCGTGCCGTATTCGCGATACAGCGCCAGGATCACCTCGGTATCGGACTGCGACTGCAACGTGTGCCCGTGCCTCTGCCGCCCCATTGTCACTGCGCCAAAGTTAAAAGATTCCCAATGTGAACCCAACACTGCTGTCGTTTCTTCGAAAAGTTGTTTTAATGTCAACAGCAAATTTGATTTCCTCGTTGTCTTTGTGAACGAAACTCAGGTCAGGGTAGTAGTTCTGTTTCTCTGCTAAAACGATGTGATAGCCGATGCTGTCAGCGAATTTAAGTATTTGTGGAAAGAGATGGATTTCTAGAATCTTTGACACAATTTTCGTGTCTGAAGAAATGGTGTAAATGTTTTTGTAAATATCAATAAATCCTTTGATAGTCCATTCACCATTGTCAGTAGAAATATGCTTTTTGAGTTTGTCCGCGAACTGTTTTAATTCTTTCTTGAAGCCGTCTTTATGTCTCTTTGTGCTGTTTATTTTCATCAGTCAAAGTTAGCAAAAATGGGTTCTGTTTAGGCTTAACATAGACTGTCATCGGAGGGTTGGTCTTGCCCATAACGTATAGGGCTTGACGCCGTGGCGGTATTCTGTGTTAATTCAACCCGGGCCGGTTCTGGGTAAAGTTAATGTAGTTGATACTATATTCTGTTGCCTTGTTTTATTTGTTAAACGGAACGGTGTTGACCAGCAAACCCGACGATGAGTTTATAACCTATCCTAAGAGAGGCGAGGGGTTCAGCCGACATAGCTCCAAACCTCATATTGTGTGTTGACTAATTATATGATTGTCTATTTGTAATAGTCTTCACGTACATATTTTTCTGCTGCTTTTTGTCTTCCATCAATTAAAAAATATAAGTCAATAATAGAGGGACGTATTTTTCTATCAACACAATATTCTTGTAAAGTTTTAACTGTTTTTCTAAAATTCTCCTCTCCTTTATTACTTTCTACAATTCCAATTTTTTGAGAAACTTTCATAACGACGGAATCAGGTTTCGCGCAATCATAACCTGTGTCAAGAAGATAGTGTAATAATGTTGTTGTCTCTTTTAAGTATGAAATTTTGAATTTCACTAGGCTATTTTGTAAAGTATCAAATCCCTTCCAAAAATTATCAATGTCATGATCAGAAATTATTGAGATCGGTATTTCTGATTGTGTTAATAGTGAAGATAGCGAACCGATACTTTTTATTCTTCTTGCAAACATCACAATTTGAAAAAGTTTAGTTTGGTATCGTATTGAACTTACCTTGTCCCAATACCTTTCAACTAAATCGCAAGGATTTAATGAAACAACTTTTATTATATCGAAATTCTCAAAGATTTCATTGAAAACTTTGTCATCTATTAATTTTTGTACCTTATCTGAAGGAGCCCGTCCGCTAAAAGCTATTAAGGTTGTAAATATTTCTAAAAGCTTTTGGTCAGTTAAGTCCTTGGGTGGTTGTCGATTGTTTCTGTTGAGGACTTCTTTTGAAAAATCTGGTTCAATTACATATGCATTTACTAAATTCCTTATCTGGTCAATTTTTGCAAACAAAATTTCATTATTTATCACTATTAAATTTTAGGGTGTTTGAAAGAACCTTGAGCACAATGTTCAAGATTTGGCGCTGTTGCAGACTATTAAGTTAAGGAAAAATGATGGGCTGCATGGCTGCAAATGATTTTCAAATGCCATGCGGCCCTACGATAGCCCTGCCTCCACTTCGTTTCGGACGGCCAGGCATGGCGCCAAACCGAATGTTGCATGTTCGCCCTTCATCTGGGTGTGTCAAGTTTAATTGTTCAATATTGTAGAATTAACTTATTAGCGATTTTCTATTTCTTTTCTTTAATTGCCACAGCTTCCTGAAATTTCGCTAACAATAACATATAAAGAATAAAAGAAGCGATTGTACATACAGCCCTGATGCTGTCATACCTTATCCATTTATCACGTATTTGCATCCATTGTGCGGCGGCTGCATTTGCTTCATGGCAGGAGCTACACCCATCAGTGAATACATAGCTGCTCCGGCATATAGACTGGTTAACAGGACTGTGATGAATAATCTGATTTTTTGTGCGGTCATAAATTATTTTTTAGAAATAACTAAGGGCTGCATTTTTTTGTATGTATTGATTGTTCTTACATTCTTTCACTATAAAATCTGCAGTGTGATATCTCGACATAATGGGCAGTATCCTGGGCCTTGATGGCATTACACAAACCCGGTACCGGAAAGGAAACGGAAAGAAGAAAAAAAAGTGCGCCGGTCTCACAATTGTCCAGGCTAACCCTGATTCATGGATTATTTTTTCCTGCCGTTCTTTATCTTTAAAAGTGTTATAAAGAAAAGTGGGCAGGTAAATTAAATTATGTACCCATCCTAACTGCCATTTGCTATCGCCAACGCCTAATGAGGACATAAAAATCAACCTGTCTTTATCAT
>CAZPAA010000275.1:0-2537 GCA_964584425.1 uncultured Gammaproteobacteria bacterium
ATTTCACCCGCGGTGTCAATATAGGGGACCAGGGTTAAATGCATGTAAAGTACATTATCGCGGCCGCATTCTAAGCCCATTTGGCGGATGGCTTCTAAAAAGGGTAAGGATTCGATATCGCCGACGGTGCCGCCAATTTCAATTAATGCGATATCGGCGTCTTGGGCGCCGAGTTTGATTCTGCGTTTGATTTCATCCGTAATGTGGGGGATAACTTGGATGGTCCCGCCTAAAAAATCGCCTCTGCGTTCGCGGCGTAAGATTTCTTGGTAGACTTGGCCGGTGGTGAAATTATTGTTTTTGGTGACGCGAGTGCGGACAAAGCGTTCGTTATGTCCCAGGTCATAGTGGTTTTCTGCTCCGTGTTGGGTTACATAGAGTTCGCCGTTTTGTAAAGGATTCATCGTGCCCGGGTCGACGTTGATGTAGGGATCGAGTTTTAATAGTTTAACTTTGAGGCCGCGTGCTTCTAGGATTGCGCCTAAAGAAGAGGAAACAATTCCTTTGCCTAAAGAAGACACTACGCCGCCAGTGACGAAAATATATTGGGTCATAACCCGATCCTCTAAGAGGTTAAACTAAAAAAATTGCACCGCAGCCTCTTCGTAGGGACGCAACATGTTGCGTCCAAATGTGTGTAAAATCCACCGCACGGGAAACATCAGAGAGTGGGACGCAACATGTTGCGTCCCTACGAAGAGTCACAAGTATGTCATTATACCTCTTTTTTTTGTTCCTCACTAGACGGTTATTGATGGAGTCGGATAGAATAAAAATTTTTGTCTTAGGAGATGAGATGTTTACCGTAGATTTAATTCAAGCGCAGGAAATTTTGGACTCTCGTGGTAATCCGACGGTTGCGGCATCGGTTACGATTGATGGGAATAAAGGTTATGCGGCGGTGCCATCAGGCGCATCGGTCGGTTCTCGCGAAGCATTAGAATTGCGTGATGGTGATGCTAAACGTTATTTAGGCAAAGGTGTGCAAAAAGCGGTATCTCATATTAATCAAGAAATTGCTCGTGCCATCATTGGGCAAAAATTTAGTGACCAACGTGAATTAGATGACAAGCTTATCGCCTTAGATGGCACAGAGAATAAAAGTCGCCTCGGCGCCAATGCCTTATTAGCCGTATCGATGGCATTTGCGGTGGCAAGAGCCCGGGCGCAGCAAAAATCTTTGTTTGCAAGTATTCGTGCGCAGACGCAATATCATTTGCCAGTGCCGATGATGAATATTATCAATGGTGGGCAGCATGCGGATAATAACGTCGATATTCAGGAATTTATGATTATGCCTGTTGGTGCGCCAAGTTTTAGTGAAGCGCTGCGTTATGGTGCTGAAGTTTTTCATGTATTAAAAAAAGTGTTAAAACAAAAAGGGTTGAATACGGCCGTGGGGGATGAAGGTGGATTTGCGCCGGATTTGCCTGCAAACAAGGCTGCGATAGAAATTATTTTATCTGCGATTGAGCAGGCTGGCTTTAAACCAGGGAAAGATATTTCGCTGGCTTTAGATGTCGCGAGCTCGGAATTTTATCGTGATGGGTTTTATCATTTGGATGCCGAAGGGAGAAAATTAGATTCGCAGGGTTTGACGGATTTGCTTGCACAATGGGTAAATGATTATCCAATCATCAGCATTGAAGATGGCATGGCCGAACAGGATTGGGCCGGGTGGAAAATATTAACCGAACGCTTGGGTTCAAAAATTCAATTGGTCGGCGATGATTTATTTGTGACCAACAGCAAAATTTTACGTGAAGGGATTGATCAAAAAATTGCGAATGCGATTTTAATTAAGCTGAATCAAATTGGTACCTTGAGTGAAACGCTGGATGCGATTGATTTAGCGACGCGCGCTGGATATAAAAATGTGATCTCCCATCGCTCAGGTGAGACTGAAGATACGTTTATCGCTGATCTAGCCGTTGCAACCAACGCAGGACAAATTAAAACCGGATCGTTATGTCGAAGCGATAGAGTAGCAAAATATAATCGCCTACTGCAGATTGAAGCACAGTTAGGCAAAGGCGCAATATTTGGCTGAACCCAGTTCACCCCTCTACAAAAGGGAATACAGAATCGCCCCCTTTACGAAAGGGGGCCGCGCTTCGCGGGGGGATTTGAGATGCCTGTATTACCACTAAACATCGCAAATCCCCCCGGCCTGCAGCCGGCCCCCTTTATGAAAGGGGGCTACAGATCGCCCCCTTTCGTAAAGGGGGCGAAAGATCACAGTGCATCACCCCAATTTGCCTTGCGTGCGGATTTATACTCCGCATCTTTTGCGCTTATTTTTTTGATGCTGATTTCACCTCCACTGCAGACAGGCAATTCTACCCAACCCTTATGCAGCACCGGTTTCGCAATGATCCGTGCGTCGGCAGGCGTATACAACTCTCGCCCCACAATCAAATAAGAAAACTTTTCATCCTCATAACCTAATTCCCCACCTTTTAATTGCTTATGCAATTTACTGCGTTGTACGCGGGCGTAAAAGTGACACCAATTGGGTTGTTGCATTGGGCAGGGCA
>CAZPAA010000276.1:0-2537 GCA_964584425.1 uncultured Gammaproteobacteria bacterium
GGAGTAACTTCTGGTGCTCTGGCATGATCATGGGATTCGTCTGCATAAACCATATGAGATAATATCAATAATAAAACGCCCACCCATCCTAAAAATTTAATGCGCATCATAAACCTCGTATCTATTAATAATTTAACTAAAATCCCTGCTTATTATGCACTATAATTTCTACAAATCAATAACGTGATCTTTAAGGACACATCATGATGCACCATAGGCAAATACATCATAATATGATGATTGCAGATTTTAAGCGCCGCTTTTGGATTTCAATCGCGCTGACCATTCCGATTTTATTACTTTCTCCGATGATTCAAAGCCTTTTTGGGATTACAACTTTTCTGTCATACGCAGACCAAGCCTATTTATTATTAGCATTATCAACCGTACTTTTCTTTTATGGGGGCTGGCCGTTCTTAAAAGGAATAAAACAAGAACTTTCCGCACATAAGCCTGGGATGATGACTTTAATTGCCGTTGCCATTTCTACCGCTTATATTTATAGCGCCTTAGTGGTATTAGGCTTACCTGGCAATAGTTTTTTTTGGGAATTAGCAACATTAATAGACATCATGCTTCTGGGCCATTGGATAGAAATGAAATCCATATTAGGTGCGGGTAAAGCTTTAGAAGATCTAGCACAATTAATGCCGCAAAATGCACACAAAATAATGGCTGATGGGACGATAATAGATGTCCCTTTACATGAATTGCAGATAGATGAAAAGGTTCTCGTCAAACCGGGTGAAAAAATTCCAGCTGATGGTTTAGTCATTAAAGGCCAAACCAGTGTCAATGAATCTATGCTAACTGGTGAATCAAAACCGGTCACTAAAGGCCTTAATGCTACAGTAATAGGCGGCTCAATCAATGGTGAAGGTGCCATTACGATACAAGTGAAAAAAACTGGAGAAAATTCTTTTTTAGCGCAAGTGATTCATCTTGTTAAAGAAGCACAAGAAAGTAAATCTAAGACGCAAGATATTGCCAATCGCGCAGCAAGTATGTTAACACTTATTGCGCTCATCAGCGGTTTGATTGCTTTGATTGCGTGGATGTTGATGAGTTCCCAAAGTTTTGCATTTGCACTCGAGCGGGTGGTTACCGTTATGGTCATTTCCTGTCCGCATGCACTTGGATTAGCCGTGCCTTTAGTGATTGCTGTATCAACCGCCATTGCAGCCCGTCATGGTTTATTGATCCGCAATCGTGCGGCGTTTGAATCTGCCCGTAATATCAATACCATTATTTTTGATAAAACAGGGACGCTGACTCAAGGCGAATTTGGCATTACCGATATTTTATTATTTGATGAAAAAAATTTAAATCAAGAAGAACTGTTAAATTATGCCGCTGCAGTTGAAGCCAATTCAGAGCATCCTATTGCAAAAGCGATCAGCGCCAGTGCCAAAGTACGCTTATCTGTTGAAAATTTTAAGGCCATTCCAGGTCAAGGTGCGGTGGCGATTGTGAATGGTAAAACGGTCAAAGTTATCAGCCCAGGATATCTAAAAGAACACCAGATTAAAATGGAAGATCCCCAAATTGCAGCACTTCATCAACAAGGTAAAACCGTGATATTTGTGCTGATTGATGAGGTATTAAAAGGCGCGATTGCGTTAGCCGATCTGATTCGTCCTGAATCTATCACAGCCATTGCACGCTTAAAAGCCATGAATATTCGATGTTTAATGCTTACCGGCGATAACAAGCAAGTCGCCAAATGGGTGGCCGATACACTTAAACTCGATGGTTATTTTGCCGAAGTGCTGCCCCAAGATAAAGTAGCGAAAATCGAAGAAGTGCAACAGAGCGGCTCGATCGTGGCCATGACGGGCGATGGTGTGAATGATGCCCCTGCACTTGCAAAAGCGGATGTCGGTATCGCCATAGGCTCAGGTACCGATGTTGCAATTGAAACAGCCGATATTATTTTAGTTAAAAGTAATCCTCTTGATGTGGTCGCGATCATTGAATTATCACGCGCAACCACACGTAAAATGATTCAAAATCTTGCCTGGGCAACGGGATATAATGCTATCGCAATTCCACTAGCAGCAGGCGTATTATACCATAACGGTATTCTACTCTCTCCTGCTTTGGGCGCGGTATTCATGTCATTGAGTACGGTTATTGTAGCGATTAATGCGAAATTATTACGAATAAAGACCACCATAGTATAAAAAACTACATTGTATCCCTGTAAAATAGCTATGTGAACCGTAAAAAATACGGTCCTAAATCTATGGTATAATTTTATTGGAAAAAATGGAGCGTAATAATATGTCCAATATTCAATATCAAAATCATCTTAAAAACTTAGAAGTCATCTCATTCATTCATCAGCACCACAAGCATCAAGATATTTATATCGGCTATAAAGACCGCAATCTTACTATTCAACAAGCCACAGAAAATATTGTGCTCGCTGCTGGCTTTACACATGCTGAACAAATCAGTGGTCTATCGGATCATGATCTGCCTTACCCTTCAGTTTTGCTGGCTGAAGATTATATTTTCCAAGATAAAACAGTATT
>CAZPAA010000277.1:0-2503 GCA_964584425.1 uncultured Gammaproteobacteria bacterium
TCCCCGATAAGGGATCTTGCCTGCATTTGGACGCAACATGTTGCGTCCCTACGAATGTTTTGCGTCCTAATCCAGTTAAATTTTCAAACAAGTTTTTACTTTTTATATGAGCCAAAGCAAAGATTTTATGACTGAATATGAAAAAATAGGGAAATTACAGATCAAATACCATTTTGGACCAAAATTCCTGCCGCCAGCATTATCCTGCCCAGCGGGTTATAGTGAGGCGGTAGCAAATATAAAAGAGGATTACCAAGGACCTGACCGAGCGTTTAGCCTGCAGCCATAAAGAGGTCATAGGTCGTATACTTATTTGAATGATTTAGATAACTTTTTTTATGGTAATATGCTTGCTAGATATGACATATAAGAGGTCAATATGGGTTTTATTTGGCTCAATAAAGCAAAAGATGCCACTTTCTATCACACGGCTGATGAGGCTATTCATGATCTTAAAGATAAAGATCTGACAAGTGCCTATATCTGCTCCCTGACAGATGGGGGCCGCTCCGATGGGAATAGTGAATTATTTCTCAAGGCCTGCAAGCAAAACTTAACCGGTGTAGTAGCGGGCTGCTTAAGCCCAATAAATAATGCAAAACTTTTTGCCCATCACACCTGGGATGGCCACTCTGCACTTTATTTTGCAGCCCACAATAATAATCCTGAAATGGTTGGATTACTACTTGAAAACAATTTTGAATTTACTGACTCTGAGCACCAAAAAATCGTTAATACCCATAGCAAAACGGACAAAACCCCTAATGTCATTAGAGATTTAATGATCGCCCCAGTTTCGGACAGTCAAAAAGAAAATAGAATAAAAACCATCAGTCTTTTAATTAAACATGGATTGCCCTACCCTGAAAATGTCAATGCGGGTACACCGTTATTCAATCAGGTGCAAGGCAACATATTTAGAGTCTCAGTTCTATCTCAACAACCTCTTTTGATGAATGCAATTATATATCCCGCATTGTTCAGTATTGAAAAATTTGCGGAACTATTTGCCAAACGCTTTGGCCCAGACCATGACCAAAATTTTATGTATGTCGCTTGTGTAAATAATTGGCAGAATGTTATTCAAGAGATTTTTAGCTGTCACGGCATATATTCATGGCCAGCAGGTCAAAAAATTCTTGACTATCCTGCAACCGTATCAGATGAAGAGCGCGCTATCGCGATCGAAAATTATGTAAAAGCCATTGGTTTTGAAAATTTACTGAAAGATCCTAATTTGGATAAAATTGCGTATGATTACGGTGATAGCTTTAATACCCTTAGAATTGCTAAAGATATTGATGGATTTTCCAAATTATGCGCGGTATTGCAAATCAAAGGAACGGACGCACTTCGACTTTATATCGCTATCACTGCATGTAAAGAAGCGCATGCTTTCATGGGGAATCAACAGGACGCACAAACTTTAAGTAGAGCGAGTCAAAATGCATCATCCTCAAATGAGGCTTTATGTGGTACGCTTGCAGGAAAGCCTGGCCTGCTGAGTTATTATTCTCAAGCCTTTGAAAACATGCCAACAGATCATGGGCTTGGAGAGATTAAACAGCACTTTAAGCTTGCAGCAAAACACTAGGGAATAAATGTTGGCTACAGAAGAAATCCAAAAATTTAATCAATTAGCATATGACTGGTGGGATGAGCAAGGTCCGCTCAAGCCTTTACATGCGCTTAATCCGCTGCGATTACAATTTATTACACAGCAAATTAATTTAACCGGAAAACAAGTGCTCGATATCGGCTGCGGTGGTGGGATTTTAACTGAAAGTTTGGCTTTAAGTGGGGCTATTGCGACGGGCATTGATTTGGCCCCTGATGTATTACAAGTGGCGCGCGATCATGCTAAAGGGCAACACCTGATGATTGATTATCAATGCATCAGCGCTGAGGATTTTGCGCAAAAGCATTCTTCGCAATTTGATGTGATCACCTGCATGGAATTATTAGAACACGTCCCAGAGCCCGCAGCCATCATCAACGCCTGCAAACAATTATTAAAACCCGGCGGTTTATTATTTTTATCCACCCTTAATCGCAATTTAAAATCTTTTTTGCTCGCGATCATCGGCGCGGAATATATTTTAAATTTAGTGCCTAAAGGCACGCATGAATATGCAAAATTTATTACCCCAGCAGAAATGTCACGCTTATTGCGCGAACATCATTTTGAAATTGAAAAAATCCGCGGCATGACTTATAACCCCATTTCAAAAGAATTTAAATTAAGCAATGATTGCGACGTAAATTATTTAATGTCCGCACGGATTTAATTTTTTTGTTCAATGAAATTAAAGATAAACAAATATAATTTATTTTTTAAGGTATATTCAATCACACTTCTTTCAATATTCAGATAATCGTGCACTAACATATTGCGAAGACCAATAATTTTCTTCCATTGATTCGACGCATCAAGCGTGACATATCCTTCATCATGCATTATTAGAAAAGATCGGTAAGCATCCCTCGACAGGCTTTGCTCTAA
>CAZPAA010000278.1:0-2450 GCA_964584425.1 uncultured Gammaproteobacteria bacterium
AGCCCGCTTTCACGTATACCGAAATGATTTCTTGCAAAACGCTGATACATCAAGCTAAAGCTTCACATCAGCGTTTTGTTTATAAAGATCCAGCTGAAGGGCCGGTGTGTTTTCAATTATCCGCCAATAATGCAGAAGAATTGGCCGGTGGGACGAAAATTGCAACCGATTATGGCGCCGATTTAATTGACTTAAATTGTGGCTGTCCGGTGAAAAAAATTCGTACCAAACGCGCTGGATCACATTTATTATCCGAGCCTTTAAAAATTTACACCCTTATCAGAGCGATGAAGAATCATACCGATCGGCCTGTTTCAATTAAAATTCGGGTGGATGCAAATAGTGATGATCGCTTTAATCAAGATATTGCGCATGCGGTCAATGAGGCTGGCGCAGATTTTATGACGGTGCATGGCCGGCATTGGACACAAGGTTATGATATCGCCTGCTTTTATCAGGACATTGCGTTTTTTGTACAAGCGGTGAATATTCCGGTGATTGGCAATGGCGATATTGCGTGTGTGGATTCTCTAAATCGTATGTTAAAAACCGGCTGTGCGGGTGTGATGATTGGTCGTGCGGGTGTTGGACAGCCCTGGTTGATTCAACAACTGATTGCACATATCAAACAACAAGATTATCTACTGCCCACATCACAACTGATCGGTGAATTATTTTTACAACATATTTTAGGTTTATGCGATTTATTAAAGAGTGAGAAATTTGCCATTATCAGTGCACGCACCATTGCCAAATATTATGCGCGAAGACTTGCGAATAAATATGAATTTTGCAGTGCATTTAATCAGTGTGAAACACTGGCGGGTGCGAGCGCGCTTATTCAAAGCTATTTTCAAAATTAGAAATATTTTTCATGATACCTTCGAGCGCCTGTACGGATTTAAATGATAAAATAATCTTCCCCCCGCCCTTTTGATCTAATTTTATCGAAGATTGAGCACGGAATTTTTGCGCAAGCAGCCCTTCCCAATTTGAAATTAAATGATCAAAATCGCTGGGCTTAAGTTGATCTGGTACTTTAGGGCATTGACTGCGCGCAATCAATGCTTCTGCCTGACGCACCGAATATTGCTGCTTGATAATGATTTGCGCGAGTAATAGTTGCTCGTCGGGTGATAAAGGTAATAATGCGCGCGCATGCCCCATATCCAACTGATTTGATAATACAAAAGCCTTCACTTCGTCACATAAATTTAGCAGGCGCAATAAATTAGTAACGGCCGCTCTTGAACGCCCCACCGCTTTGGCTACCGCTTCGTGTGTCATGGTGAATTCTATAAGTAAACGCTGCAATGCCATGGCTTCTTCAATGGGATTTAAATCCTCACGTTGAATATTTTCAATCAAGGCAAATGCCAAAGCGGTGGTATCCGGCACATTGTGCACTACAATGGGCACCTCAATTAAACCTGCAATTTTTGCAGCTCGAAATCGTCTTTCACCTGCGATGATCTCGTATCCCTTCGCAATTTCACGACATACAATGGGTTGCAATATTCCTTGCTGCTTAATTGATTCGGCTAATTCTCTAAGTGCATCTTCATTGAATTGCTGACGTGGCTGATGAGGACCCACATGTAAATTTTCTAAGGAAACAAACTGCAACGCCATTTTACTTTGCGTAGCACCATCATCGATGGCAATTGATAATAAGGTTTCAAGTTCTCTGCCAAATTGCTTTCTGGTTTTAACATGAGGCATGATTATCCTGCACTTTTTTCTAGAACATTAAGTAATTGTTTAAAACCGGTACTGACACTCTCCCTATGCTGCCAATCAATCTGTGCAAAAAGTTCAGCATAAACCCGATATTTAGGTTGCATTAACACAGCACTGATGATTTCTTTAACCACTTCTAAATGCAAGGTTTTCCCTAAATGAATATGCTCCGAATTTCTTGCTGGATTTTTTAACAAATATTCTTGCTGAATTTTTTTATGATCTTGCGCGATTTTTTGTCCCGAATTAATAATCCCTCGGAGATCTTTCAAACTACAGCCCCGCACACAAGCCTCTAGGGCCATCTCTAAAATTGCAGGGGAAGTAATACCGCTCAGCACTGCGGCTTTATCCACACTTTGCACCATACCTTTTGCAATGGCATCTTGTAGTGGCGCTTGGCCTTTTAAAATCGCCATATAGCTTATGGCTTGTCGTTCTGATAAACCGGTAAGTTGACACAAAATGGCGCTTGTAAATAATTCATTGCCGAAGATTGCATTATATTCTTCTTTGATGCTCGCAATATTTTGTAAGCGCTCAATTAACGATAAATCTTCACGTTCAGTATTCTCAACCCACTGGAGAATTTTTAAATCTAAGCCACCGGGTCGTTTATCGTAAATGCGGGCTTCAATCTCTTTGAGTCCAGCCAGTTTTGACGCTAAATATCGACGTTCGCCGGCGATGATCCGATACCCCCCTTTGGG
>CAZPAA010000279.1:0-2448 GCA_964584425.1 uncultured Gammaproteobacteria bacterium
ACGGGGAATCAATTAACTTATGCTGTCAAACTCGACACCTGGACGCAACATGTTGCGTCCCTACAACAGACCATTAACCATAGTAAGTAGCAAATCATGGCCGATCAAGATTATTACCAAGCGCTAGGCGTCGCGCGCGACGCAACGGCTGAGCAAATTAAAAAAGCCTATCGCAGTCTCGCGATGAAACATCACCCGGATCGCAATCCGGGTGACAAATCCGCAGAAGAAAAATTTAAAACCATTCAAAAAGCATATGAAATTTTATCTGATGCCGACAAACGTCGCGCGTATGATCAATTTGGTCACGCTGGTGTACAAGGCGGTGCTGGTTTTGGTGGCGCAGGTTTTGGCGGTGCGGGTGCAGCTGGCTTTGGTGATATTTTTGAAGATATTTTTGGCGATATTTTAGGCGGTAGACAACAACGTGGCCGCGGCCAAGCCGGCTCACGTGTTCAACGCGGCGCCGATTTACGTTATAACTTAACCCTTGATTTAGAAGATGCAGTCTTCGGTAAAACCGTAGAATTACACGTACCCACCTGGATGCATTGTAAAACCTGCGCAGGATCCGGCGCAAAACCCGGCACCAAGCCCGTGACTTGCGCAACCTGTAAAGGCCATGGGCAAGTGCACATGCAACAAGGTTTTTTTGCTGTCACTCAAACTTGCCCCACTTGTCATGGCCAAGGACAAACCGTTTCAGATCCCTGCACCCAATGCCGCGGCCAAGGCCGTATTCGCGAAGAAAAAACCTTATCGGTTAAAATTCCCGCCGGCGTTGATGAAGGCGATCGTATTCGTTTAAGTGGCGAAGGCGAGGCAGGCTTACACGGTGGCCCATCCGGAGATTTATACGTACAAACCCACGTGCGAGAACATGCAATTTTCAAACGCGACGGCGCTGATCTTTATTGTGAAATGCCAGTAAGTTTTGCAACCGCAGTTCTAGGCGGAGAACTGGATGTGCCAACGTTAGAAGGTCACGTAAAATTAAAAATCCCCACTGAAACCCAAACCGGCCGCTTATTCCGCCTACGCGGGAAAGGCGTCACGTCACTTCACACCTCCGGCCGTGGCGATTTAATCTGTCGCATCGAAGTCGAAACCCCAGTCAATCTCACCGCGCAACAAAAAGCACTGCTTCGCGAATTCGATAAAGACATCAGCGCTGATCCCACGCGCCATTATCCAAAATCCGATTCTTGGTTAGATGCAGTGAAAAATTTCTTTAAACGTTAGCGTGGTTTTCCGCGCAATAGTTAAACGAAATATGGTTATTAGTTTCATTAAAATGGACGCAAAACCTTGATATTCTCGTAGGGACGCAACATGTTGCGTCCCAGAAGTGGCGAGCTCCCCGATAAGGGATCTTGCTTGCATTTGGACGCAACATGTTGCGTCCCTACGAAGGTTTTGCATAAGTCCTATAAAAATTTCAAAGTTAAACTGAATATGGTTATTAGTCCCCTCTCCCGCGCTGCGTAGCTTCTACGTAGACCAATAACTAGTGTGGGAGAGGGACCGGGTGAGGGCACACACATTACATCCCAACCTTTTGACATCAAAACCAAAAAAACTATATTTATGCGAAGGTGAAACATGTCTGCCAATCGTATCCTACAAAAAACGCGTTTAGAAGCACTCACAGATGGTATTTATGCTGTTGCCATGACCATTATGGCTTTGAGTTTAGTTGTGCCGCAGCAGATAGCCGAATCAGAACTCTCGCAAGTATTATTGCATTATACCCTGCAGGATCTATTGTTTTTTTTGGGTAGCTTTATCATCTTAGGCACCCAGTGGGTCGCGGTTAATTTTCAGCATGGTTTTTTATTGTATGTGGATAGAACTTATTGCTGGCTTACACTCGCAATTTTAGCACTCGCTTGCATTGTGCCTTTTTCAGCCACATTATTGATGCGCTTCCCACATGAAAGAATTGTGATCGACATTTACGCGTGCAATTTACTATTGTCACAATTATTTCAATGGTTTACCCTAGAATATTCCATGCGCAATAAATTAAATAAAGAAGATGTATCGTTTTGGTATAAATTAGTACTGAAAAGAATTTTCTTAACCCCATTCTTTTATGTATCAGGTATTATCGTTGCGCATTGGAGTATTAACATTGCATTTATTCTGCTGATCGTCCCGCCGATATTTTATATTTTCCCCAGCGCCTTGGATAAATATACAAAAGCTGACTAGTTTATCGTAATATGTTGGTTTTTACTGTTGTCTGTATAATCAAAATTATTATTATTTGCATTGTTGTTATTATTTCTATTGAACCAATCGCTTCCCCAAGTATTAGACAATGGCGCTTGCATGACTTTTTCTGTTACTTGTTTGACGATATCTTGCCCCCCGTCATTGCGAGTCGAAGTGTTCCCCCGTCATTGCGAGGAGCGTAGCGACGAAGCAATCCAGGCAAAATCTATG
>CAZPAA010000280.1:0-2438 GCA_964584425.1 uncultured Gammaproteobacteria bacterium
AATGTGATTTCAGTTTCAGCGAAAGGTTCTGATAATCAATTGGCTTCGTATAGTAATTGGGGCAAAACGACGATTACTGCTTCTGGTGGGGATGGTACAGGGGTCTATTCTACTTTATGGTCTTCACAAAATGCATTTGAGCCTATTCCTACCGGGAAAAATAAATGGGCTGGAAAGCAAGGGACTTCGATGGCAACCCCACATGTCAGTGCAGCGATTGCTAATATCATTTCGGTATTAAAAGCGCGCGGTGAAGTTTATTCTTTAGACAGTATAATTGAAACATTGCAAGACCATGCGCAAACTTATAAAAATTGTAATGATACCAGCAAGAAAAATTGTACTACGCATAAATACACATTAGATGCAGATGCGGCGGTGAAGGCGGTGTTGGGGGATTGATTTGGTTTTTCTGATCTCTAGATTATACATTGTCACCCCCTCATCCGCCTCATCCGCCCTTCGGGCACCTTCTCCCGGAAGGAGAAGGATCTCTTTCGTTATTCCCGGTGGTTAACTAGAGAGATCCTTCTCCCCCCGGGAGAAGGTGCCCGAAGGGCGGATGAGGCGGATGAGGCGGATGAGGCGGATGAGGGGATATTATTCCTGCACCAACACCTGTGGAAATTGTATCGTCACGCGGGTGCCTTTGTCTTTTTGGCTTTCCACTTTTATTTTTCCTTGATGTGAAACGCGGATAATATGATAGGCCATGGCCAAATCAAGTCCGGTGCCCATGCCTACACCTTTTGTGGTGAAAAATAATTCGAATAAATGGGATTTTTCTTCATCACTCATGCCTATTCCGTTGTCTTCAATCTCAATACACACCCCACCGCTTTCAATATAAGTGCGGATCAAAATGTGCGGAGGACGAATATTTTGCGTCGCTTCCGTGGCTTGAACTGCATTTTTTAATACACCCACTAATACGCGCTCAATTTCTAACGGTTGACATTTAATATCAGGCAAATCTTCAGCGTATTGTTTATCAAAATGGAGCTGCGACATAATATTGGTTTTACGTAATATCGGATCTTGTGGCAAATGACTCAGTGCCCGCTCTAGAATTTTTTCTAAACTATACGGTTGATAATTCACCTCCGCGCGCGGTGTAAAATCCAGTAAAGTTGAAATCACTTTCGCTGCTTGCTCGCCGGATAATTGTATGCTTTCCAAAAATTTATAAATTTCACGTTTTTCGCAATACTGTTGTAGCTGGGGTAAACTTAATCCGAGCGCCTGTGCCACTTCTACATTTTTATCAATATCACTACTCAAACGTCTTCTCACCGTTTGCACCCCTTGCAATACGGCGCCCAAGGGATTATTAATTTCATGCGCAATGCCTGAAGCTAATTTTAAAGTCGATTGCAACTTTTCTTGCTTTAATAATTTTTCTTGAATTTTTACTTGACTGGTCATGTCATCTAAACGGATCACTATCCCTGGGGGATCTTCATCTAATAACGGATATAAAATAATATCCAAATAACGCCGGCCTGTTTTTTCTTGAATCAATACGTTAGGCACTTTTTCTGCTTGATTTTGCGTGATCACACGATTTAAAACTTCCTGATAATCTTTTAACAGTGGAAATAAATCCGCAAAATGCATGCCGATAGCTTTTTTTCGATCAATTTGCGTCATTTTCTGCGCTTGCAAATTACAATCGGTCACCGTGCCTTCCGTTGTGATGGCCAAGAGTGCGGATGGCATTGCATCGATAATATCCGATAAATGGCGCTTGGTATGCAGCAAACCGGTCTGCGCGGTTTGGATTTTATCGACCATGATGTTAAATGATTTGGCGAGAATATCAAGCTCCGTTGTTTTCTTGCCTGATTGTTCGATGGGTACTTTGGCGACGTGACCCTGTGCCATTTCCATCGTCGCTAAGGTTAATTTTTCTAGCGGTTTACTTAAAATCTTGCGGCCTATCCATAAAATAAATATCCACAGCAAAATCGCTTTTAAAATTTCATCCAGAATTACCAAGGCATAAACTTTTAAAAATTTAGCCACGATAATAGCCTGATTGGTATACACAGTGACATTGGCTAGTACTTCTGTTCGGTCTTTATTGTAAATCACAAAATCATAAGGGAGAGGTTTTGCAAAAAATTTTAATTTATTCCAAAGGCCCGCTTGATAATTATTTAATTTTTGTTTGAGCATTTTTTTTGATTTGGGCGTTACATCACCTAAAGCAATTTGAGGCAAATTTTTATTGATGGGATTAATAACAATCCCGGTGATCGCGGGTCCTTGCATCACTCCATTAATAATAAAATCAATGCGCTTTATGCTCTGAGCGCCAAGTGCATCGGAAAGCGCTGCAGAAATAAATTTTTCTAAGGTATTAAAATTCTCTTGAATTTCCTTTTTTTCTTGCACATATTCCGTGCGCATTTCATAACCGGTCATAACAAACGTAA
>CAZPAA010000281.1:0-2396 GCA_964584425.1 uncultured Gammaproteobacteria bacterium
AATATCTGAATAAAATAATATCTGGATAAATTGCAAAACTCTCATAAAGTGTTAAATGTTAAGCCCAACCCCACATCTTAGGTTAATGCACACTCTTCTTGTGCGAGATCGACTTCGTCTTGATATTCATACAATTGAAAATTTGCGTATGCTTGTTCAATAAGTGCCATTGCGCGGACGCTTAAATAAGGTTGTGATTCATGTTGTGCGGCTTGATAAAGTTTTACCCAATCTAATTGGGCTACTGATAATTTTGGGTAATATTCTTTTAATAATTCCAGTTCTAGCGCTAAACGATTTGCGCGGAATTGGTAGTGTTTATCAAAGTCATCAATCTCCATAAATATTTCTTGTTCTAGGGCATTTATTAGTTGATCGCGTAGTTCACGTGAGCGTTGTGAAAACGGTTTGGCGAGATCGATGCCCAATTCTTGAGTTTGAAAGCGATACAAATTAACAAAAAAGCTTAAGCATTTTAAATCTTGGTACAGTGGATCAGCGATAAGAATTGAAAACAAGTGCTTTTCTAACAAGGGGTATAAACGTTTTTTATGTATGTAACCTTTATCATCGCAAAGATAAGCATAAAGATTCATAAATATGTGGTAATTTTTGAACAAAGTGTACGAACGATTGATAATTATTTGAGCATCCATGCG
Source organism: uncultured Gammaproteobacteria bacterium (assembly GCA_964584425.1). Lineage (GTDB taxonomy): Bacteria > Pseudomonadota > Gammaproteobacteria > JABCZS01 > JABCZS01 > JABCZS01. The sequence goes on from CAZPAA010000281.1 coordinate 660, forward strand.
CAAAATTCTTCCATTTAAGCTAAGTATATAAACCCCAAACGGGTATAATACCATTGTGGTCTATAAATGCAAGGGGTTTTTCATTTGAAGGCTTAAATTATCCCCCTTGCTTCATACGATGAAAATCCTTGGAACGCAATACCGCAACTTTACAACCGGATTGTTTTTTTTCATCTACCGCATCCCAAACGATTTTGCGGGCTTCATTATGTTTTGAGGCGAAGGGATAGGGATAACCATGGCTGATGCCTGCGATCAACGCGGTTTTTTCGGTGCAATCTGCAGTTCGGATCACTTGGCTCAAGGGTTTGTTTCTGCGAAGGACATCCGCTTGTGATGGCTCTTTTTCAATAAGATGTGATTGATAATTGGGAGCAACGGGATATGCTTTGGTGAAAGCATGGAAAGATTGCATAATATCATTGCCTTCTTTACGTTTCTTTTGCAGAAATTTAAGTTGTTCAGTGACTTGCACTGTAAATCGATATTCGTCTAATTCAGTTAATTTATTATAATCGGGCGGGAATCCTAAACTCTCTTTAGAAAAACGATGTGTTATTTCTAAATTCTTCTTATCTGTTTCAAATTTTACGAACAGGGTTTTTAACCATTGATCAAAGGTTTTCCCAGTGGGTTTTTCTTGCTGATATTTATGAAAGACTTGTCTTACAACATCTATTGCTTTTAATTTATTATGTTCAGTCACATCATCGATGTATTGTTCTGTTACATCATCCCAGCCTAAACATTTTTTCACCGTATTTAACAGTCGCGAGCTACAAGAAACGGGGGTGTTTAATGGAACACTTTCAAAATAAGCAGTTACAGGATCAATCGCTTTTACACAAGGGATGGTTCCATTTAATTGATCATTGTGATTTTCAAATATCAAGATCAATTGCGCATCTTTAAGATTTTGCTGCGTCATTAAATCAAAACGATCTAAACAAGCATTGTCATTTGCACTCGAAGAAGATTGTGCTTGAAATCTATATACGCCAGCGGTAATGCCTAACAGGCCGATAAAAAAAGGAATGGGATAATCAATAGGAATACGAATAATCGTACGCAGGGTTGGCCACAACCATCCCTGCTCTTGGTTTTCTGCGGGTGTATTCTGTGTATTCTGTGTATTCTTGACCTTTTTAACCATATGCCTGCAACCTTTCTTTTAAATCAAAGCTGAGTATATTACTCGCAAACTCTTAAGGCATGATTAAAAAATTTGCTAAAGAATAAGACTGGGAGAAGCCAAGATAATTGTCCGAATGGTTTTAAGTGTCATCATCAATATCATGGGTTGAATGGGCGATTCAACAAAACCACAAGACAAATAAAATCTTTTTGCGCTCTGCGATAAGGCATGGATGAGAATAGCAGAAATACCCACTTCAGTAGCAGCATTTAGCACTCGCAATAATGCATCGCGCACCAATGCTTTACCCAATCCTTGATTATGATAATTTTTATCGATAGCGAGTCTACCCATTAGCACAATGGGAAGGCTTGTGGGCATATTGCGTTGCATAGATTTAGGCGCTGATTCACGACAAAGTGCGCCTGATGAGAGACAATAATAACCGATGACTTTATTTCCGATGCCATTGAAAGGGCTATGATTCCCTTGCTGAAATACTCGAAATTCTACTCGATATTGCTTGCCAAACTAGGTAAAATTTATCTAGGACTTACGCAAAACCTTGATATTCTCGTAGGGACGCAACATGTTGCGTCCCA
>CAZPAA010000282.1:0-2377 GCA_964584425.1 uncultured Gammaproteobacteria bacterium
TGATTTCCAGTGCAAACGCTGTTTGTGGTGCTACGGAAAATGACAATTTTGGTGCCGAAAATCATGTTCACAACCCGGTGGATATAATCGAAAAATATGAAAAGGCGCCCGCTGTTTATGCGAGTGGGATTGAGGATCGCCCATTTGAGCCCGGCGCCTGAAAGCTATTATTTACCCATGCTTATGCATTAAATTCTGCAGTTCAAAAAGAATCCATCGATATTGATATTGAAGGATCAAAACAAACGGTTCAATTATTCCATAATGGAGCAAATGTACTCTGCCCCCCTGTTTATATAGACCCTGAAAAAAATCAAATTGGCTTGATATTAGCAGCAGCGCGAAAATTGCTAAATGAAAAAAATCTGTACCCCACAGCTATTACTATTCCAATTTTTGAAGAATCCAAAAGAACATCGGGTGGCCACACTCAAATCACCTATCGAATTAAAATCTTACATATCAAAGAAATTCAATATGATGGGAAAAAGATTACCACCTATATCGCAGATTATTATGATTCCAAGCGAGAATATTTGAAGAGCCATCGCTCGGATACTTTTCGAAAAGCAGTTTCTGCTGCTTTAGATACTGATGCAAAGGGCTCATGGACAGATATAACAAATCAAAGTAATGAAAGATTTCAACCCCATCTTAATGCTTCTGATGATGGTTATTGGACATTTTTATGGTGTTATCAGTTATTTGATAAAGGCAAGATTGATTTTTTTAACCAAGACTATCTCACTGAACATCAAATGAAATTGTTGTTTATCAATTTTAATTTGAATAATTACAAACGTGTTAAAAATAATAATGGAAACTATCAATCTCTAATTGACAAAATGGAAATTTTGTATCTTGAGATATTATCTGAAAATAAAGTATATATACCTGCACTTGAAATACTATACGATATTACTAAGCAAATAAAAAAATATCAAAAACAACAAAATAATAAAGATCAAGATTCTTTCTATCAAAAACAAAAAGAAAGAATTGATGCCTTTTATGCTATATCTAAATCCCAAAACTCAATCGCTACTACACCTCCACTTTTACATAATTCAAATGATGATGATGAAATTTATGAATATGATGATGACCTTAAGAGATATTCATCTGTTAAAATTTTTTTATCAGGATTTCAGTCTGAAGAACAATACAGTTTCCTTACTGAAGGTGGAAATGTTAGTGCCTCCACGGATAATAGTCAAACTACATTGAATGGGCATAGAAATAGCACTGGGTTATCTAACAGTAGACCTAATACTACTGCAATCGGAAATTCTAATGATGACTTAAACCCATTAACTTCATTACCCTCATTTCATGCAGAAAGATATGAAGATAAACTTTTTGTAAATCAATCTTCCTCCTTCACCGCTCCCCAATGGGCAATCACTGTGAAAAATTTCTGTTACAAAAATCGCCGGTCCATCGCTGGGGCGTTGTTGTTTTTGTTTGGGCTTTATGTGATTACATTAACCCTCGTGAGTGCGTTTACGGGAGGGGCGACGCTGCCATTGTTAGGTTATACGCTTGCGGTTGCTGATAAATTTGTTGCGCCGCTTTGGGCAGTTGCGACGGTTTCGACAGTAGCTGGCCTAGGTGGAGGAGGTTCCATGCTAGGTGGATGGTTCCTCCATAAATCTAATCCTTCTATAAATGGTGACTCTGGCGATGCCCCAGCTGCAACCCCAGTCTTGAGTAATAAATAATTCAAAATTATCCTCCGGCAATTTTTTACTTACTAAAATAATGCGCGCGCCCTCTTTCAATGATAATAATTTTTTTTGAACCTGCTGCCAAAATTCGCCGATAAATGCACTGGCGTTGATGAATACCACATCTGCATCAGACCAATCTATATTTAATAAATCACCGTGATACCAATCAATCGGTTTATCGCGTAAATATTTTGATGATTGTTGGATTGTTATCGCGCAATCGTGTAACAATTTTAACTGCTCAATCCCACAGATTTTTTTAAAATCAAACATCAATGCTGCGCACATCACGGCTTTGCCTGCGCCTGATCCTAAATCATAAAAAACACTTTGGGGTTTTATTTCACACCATTTTAACAGCTGCATAAAACTGGCGAAATTAATTTCCCCGTAAATATATTCATATGAAAATAACTGCTGCTCTTCACGCGCTTGTTTGGCTAAGTGAAAGCTTTGAATATTTTTATAAAGCTGATTTAAATAATATTGCGCTAGGCATTGTTTTATATAATGGATCATGAGTAAAGAATAGCCGTCTTTTTTGGTTTACACTCCGTCATTACGACCGCAAGCGCCGTCATTGCGAGCCGATGCTCCGTCATTGCGAGCCGATGCTCCGTCATTGCGAGCCGAAGGCGAAGCAATCC
>CAZPAA010000283.1:0-2342 GCA_964584425.1 uncultured Gammaproteobacteria bacterium
AGAAAACCAAAATGGATCCTTTAGTTTCCCAAGGCCTTCCAAGTGCACCTGAACATGCACAAATCCACGATCTTGATCAAATAGACTACACTTTTGCTGAATTAACACCGCCGGCAAAAGAGGAAGCGCAAGTGTTGGCACCTGAAGTTGCCGTTGAAACGCTAGCACATGGAGCAACATCAGCACCCACGCCAACGCCCACTCCAGAACCTAAACCTGTACCCGCGCCAACGCCATCGCCCATTCCATCCCCAGAACCTACAACTAAATTGGTTGAAACACCCAAAAAGGATCCTGCGCTCGTTCAGATCCCAGGCCCTGATCCTATAGAAGAGCCTAAAGTCATCGCCGCAACAGAAAAATTAATCACTCAAGAGGGCTGGGCGGTACAACTCGGCGCTTTTTCAAAAGTAGCGAATGCACAGGCTTTATTGGAAGATTTACAAAGCAAAGGTTACACCGCTTATATTCAGCATATGAGTGGCAAAAATCTCACGAGAGTGTTAGTCGGTACAAAAACCGATAAAAAGGAAGCCGCTGCGTTATTATCCGAGCTCGATAAAGAGATGAAGCAGAAGGGCATCATTGTTAAATTTAATCCAAGTGATGCGAGTTAAATGAAGTTATGATCTGGATCGATTGGATTTTTATCGGGATCATTTTAATTTCCATGCTCACCGCATTTTTCCGTGGAGCAGTACGGGAATTGATTGCCTTAGTGGCCTGGTTATTAGGCGCATATATCGCTTTTCTTTCTGCGCCCAAACTACAAGGATTACTTGAAGCCTATATTGAAACCCCAGAGTTTCGCTACGCCATCGTCTTTATGATCATTTTGATTCTGTTCTTGATTTTAGGCGCGATTATAGGCCATTTATTACATCACGCTGTCAACGCCATTGGACTTACGGGCCTAAATAAAACCCTTGGGATTGTTTTTGGTCTAGCCAGAGGGGTATTAGGAGTGGTAATATTTATCGTGGTGGCGCAATTTACTCCGATAGAGCAACTGGATTGGTGGGGACAATCATGGATGATCACACATCTACAAGGCCCTGCCGATGAATTACTCATCATCATAGAAAATGCAGGCTTTCTACCTGAAATGCCGACATTGCCACCGCCAGAGCAATTACTAAAAAGGTAACGATATGTGTGGTATTGTAGGGTTATTTGCCCATGCAGGCGTTAATCAAGATCTATTTGATGCACTCACTGTTCTACAGCATCGCGGCCAAGATGCCGCGGGGATTATGACCTGTGAACATGGCCAGCTTTTTCTGCGTAAAGGCAATGGCCTGGTGCGTGATGTGATGCGCTTTCGCCATATGCAACGCTTAAAAGGCAATATGGGAATAGGGCATGTGCGTTATCCGACTGCAGGGGGCAGCAGTTAGGCTGAAGCGCAGCCTTTTTACGTCAATTCCCCTTATGGTATTACCTTGGCGCATAATGGTAATTTAACCAATTCGCAAGCACTCACTGCAGAATTATTTCGCACCGACTTAAGACATGTGAATACCACTTCGGATTCTGAAGTATTGCTCAATGTGTTTGCTCACGAATTACAAATTTTGGGCAAGACATCGCTAGAGCCCAAAGATATCTTCAAAGCGATTAGCCAATTGCACCGACGGGTTGAAGGGGCTTACGCCGCGGTCGCCATGATTATGAATCATGGCATCGTCGCATTTCGTGATCCACATGGCATTCGGCCGCTGGTTTATGGTGAACGCAATAGCGCAAAAGGCAAAGAGTACATGATCGCATCGGAAAGTGTCGCACTAGATACCCTAGAATTTAATAACGTGACGGATATTGCACCCGGCGAAGCGATTTATGTTGATGCTTCAGGGCAGCTGCATAAACAGCAATGTGCCGAACATCCCATGCTCAATCCCTGTGTGTTCGAATATGTGTATTTAGCCAGACCCGATTCCATGGTGGATGGTATTTCGGTTTATCATGCACGCATGGAAATGGGCGAGCGCTTGGCTGAAAAAATCAAACGCGAATGGCCGGATCATGATATTGATGTGATCATCCCCATTCCCGATACCGGTCGCACGATGGCATTGCCTGTTGCCCAAGCATTAAATTTACCCTACCGCGAAGGTTTTATTAAGAATCGTTACATCGGTCGCACCTTTATTATGCCTGGGCAAAGCCTGCGCAAAAAATCCGTTCGGAAAAAGTTAAACCCGATTGATTTAGAGTTTAAGGGTAAGAATGTATTACTCATCGATGATTCCATCGTACGTGGCACCACCTCCAAACAAATTGTAACCATGGCTCGCAACGCCGGCGCCCGCCCCCACCCCCACACCCGCAGACACGCCAGC
>CAZPAA010000284.1:0-2337 GCA_964584425.1 uncultured Gammaproteobacteria bacterium
AACGGGTGGCCGGAGGGAAACTTTTCACGCGCAGCTTGCGAGCATGAAAAGTTTCACGCAGGACCGGAGCCCGTTTGGACGGTAGCCCCGATAGAGTTTTGCCTCTTCCCCACACACGGTAGGCCCGATTAGAGTTTTGCCTCTTCAAACAACAAACGAACTGTTATAATTGATCCATCATGAAAATTATTATCCTAGGCGCGGGCCAAGTTGGGCGCACATTGGCGGAAGAGCTTTTGCTCGAACATAATGACATCACCCTGGTGGATATCAATCCCAATGCCCTGACCTATTTAAGTGAAAAATTTGATTTATGCACACTGATTGGCAATGCGACCTATCCTTCGGTGCTTGAGAGCGCTGGTGCAAAGGATGCAGATATGCTGATCGCCGCAACGGGGTCCGATGAAGTCAATATGCTCGTCTGCGAAATTGCTTACCAATTATTTAAAACCCCCAGCAAAATCGCCCGCATCCGCACCCCAGAATACCTACACTACCCACAACTGTTTAGTTCCAAAGCCATTCCCATTGATACCCTCATCAATCCAGAAGTGTTAGTGATCGAATATATTTCACGCCTAGTGGAATATCCAGGCGCACTGCAGGTATTAGATTTTGCAAATGGCAGTATTGAATTAGTCATCGTCCGAGCGCAAAAAAATGCACCGCTCATTGGGCTACCGCTTAATCAATTACAAGCCCATATGCCTTCTGTTGAGGCAAAAATTATTGCCATCTCACGTCAAGGCCGAACAATGGAACCCTCCGGCAATACGGTGATTGAAGCCAATGATGAAGTATTTTTTATTGCCAGCAAAGACAATGTGCGTGAAGTGATCAGTGAATTGCGCGGCATTATGCCGCCCTATCGTAATATTATGATTGCAGGTGGCGGAAATGTAGCCGTGGGATTAGCCCAAGTATTAGAGAAAAAATATCACGTCAAAGTCATCAGCCGTGATAAAGCGCGCTGCAAACGATTATCTGAAAATTTACAAAAATCAATTGTGTTACACGGCAGCGCCATCGATGAAAATTTATTATTCAATGAAAATATCGAAGAAGTCGATGTATTTTGCTCTGTGACCAATGATGATGAACTCAATATTTTATCGGCAACGCTCGCCAAACGCATGGGTGTGAGTAAGGTCGTCACGCTGATTAATCGTCAAGCTTATATTGATCTGATTAAAAACAGTACGATTGATGTCGTACTCTCGCCGCATTTGGCTACCATGAGTAATATTTTGAGTCATGTCAGACGCGGCGATGTGGTCAAAGCACACAGCCTACGTAATGGTACGGCAGAAGCCTTAGAAGCGATTGCACATGGCACACCGGATAATTCTAAAATTGTAGGGCGTTTGATTGAAGAAATTTCACTGCCCGAGGGCGCATTAATTGGTGCACTCATTCGCAATGATGAAGTGATTATTGCAAAATCCGATACGATGATTATGTCTGAAGATCACGTCATTTTATTTGTACCCGATAAACGCGATATTCTGCAGATAGAACGATTATTCCAGGTAGGACTGACATTTTTTTAATGAAGAAAAATTATGATTCAAATTGCGGTGAGCCTACGCATTTTAGGCATGTTTTTAATTATTTTTAGTTTCACCCATATTTTCCCCATGGCGGTTGCGCTATGGTATAACGAATTAGAACTGCCTACTTTTTTTTATTCAGCACTCGTCACATTAATTTCAGGATTAATATTATGGTTCTCAACCCGTCATGCCACGCAAGAATTACGCACGCGTGATGGTTTTTTTATTGTGGTATTGATTTGGACAGTGCTGGGTATTTTCGGTGCGCTGCCTTTTGTTTTTTCACCGATATTATCCACCCATATCGTCGATGCACTGTTTGAATCGATTTCGGGTCTCACCACAACAGGCGCAACTGTTTTTATCGGTTTAGATGATATGCCGCGTTCTATTTTATATTATCGACAACAATTACATTTTCTAGGGGGGATGGGAGTTGTGGTATTAGCAGTTGCAATTTTACCGCTGCTGGGTATCGGTGGTTTACAATTATTTCGCTCAAGCATTGCTGAATTTTCTAAAGCTAATAAATTAACACCGCAAGTGACACAGACAGCAAAAGCCTTATGGCGGGTGTATATATTTTTAACACTGGCTTGCATTTTTTCTTATTGGTTAGGTGGCATGAGTTTATTTGTTTCAGTTGGTTATTCTTTTTGCACCGTTTCAAAGGGAGGTTTTTCCCCAGATGATATTTGTTTTTTTTTTACTGAACCTTTAATTTCAATTCCCACTACCATTTTTTTTTCTTTAGTCCGCCTTTTATTTTTATTTTATTTTT
>CAZPAA010000285.1:0-2322 GCA_964584425.1 uncultured Gammaproteobacteria bacterium
CCGCCCTTCGGGCACCTTCTCCCGGGGGGAGAAGGTGCCCGAAGGGCGGATGAGGGCGAGGAAATAACATAAAATTGATACAGGGACATAAATATAAATAAAAAGGACACCCATGGACACAACCCCAATCATCTTATATATCTTCCTAATCTTCACGGGCGCTTCTATTCTTGCAACATTGGCCTTATATACCCGCCAATCACTTATCGTTGCTTACATGGCCTTGGGCGTACTCATCGGTCCTTGGGGACTTAAATGGGTAGATGATCCTGATCTGATCTCACATATCTCCGACATCGGTATTATCTTTTTATTATTTTTACTGGGCTTAAATCTTGACCCCAAAGATCTCATCCGTCTTATAAAAAACACCACTTGGATCACCGTTGCCAGTTCTGCGATCTTTGCTTTTGTTGGATTTTTAATCGCCAAGTTTTTTGGCTTCTCCACCGTTGAATCGCTAGTCGTCGCCTCCGCAATGATGTTCTCTAGCACCATTATCGGCTTAAAATTATTACCCACAACGGTATTACATCACCAACACACCGGTCAGATTGTGATCAGTATTTTATTATTACAAGATTTAATCGCAATCGGTGTGATGTTGTTAATTAACGCAGCCGGCGGCTCAGGCTTAACCTTATGGGAAATTGTGCAAATTGTCATTGCGTTACCTTTACTCAGCGCATTTTGTTATTTATTCGAGCGTTTTATTTTAGTGAAATTAATCACTCGCTTTGACAAAATACAAGAATTTATTTTCTTAATTGCGATCGGCTGGTGTTTAGGGATCGCAGAACTTGCTCACAATATCCATTTATCCCATGAAATTGGCGCATTTATTGCGGGGATTGCGATTGCAAGCAGCCCCATTTCATTATTCATTTCAGAGAGTTTAAAACCATTGCGTGATTTTTTCTTGGTTTTATTTTTCTTTTCATTAGGCGCTGAATTTAATTTACATGTCGTCGATCAAGTATTACTGCCTGCTGTTGTATTAGCGGTATTGATTTTACTTATAAAGCCGTTTGTATTTTCATTTTTATTAAAATGGACGCAAGAAGTCAAACAACAATCTTTTGAAATTGGTGTACGCCTAGGGCAAGTGAGTGAATTCTCGCTGCTCATTGCTTATGTTGCGCATGAAAATCAAGTTGTGAGTGACCCTATTTATTATCTTATTCAAACCACAACAATCATTACATTTGTTGTTTCATCGTATGTTATTGTGATGAAATATCCAACGCCAATCGCCATGTCAGATAAACTGCGTCGCGATTGATCCCCTCACGCACAATCTTAATAAAATCATAATGTTGCACCTGCCTTGGTTTTTATGTTATAAGCTTAGAAAACTTAATTAAGAATGTTTTATAACATCAGTTTAAACTTTAGGAGCTTATTATGCCAACGCCAAGACACACACGTTCGCCGGCCCACACTGCAAGTCCAAATCATAGCCACAGCCAGAGTCATAGCCACAGCCACAGTAAAAGTCATAGCGCTGCTAAAACACACAGTAAATCTAAATCCCACAGCAAATCTCACAGTCATGCGCAAACTCATAGCCAGGGTCATACCCAGAGTCAGAAACATACCCAGAGTCAAAGACATACTCAAAGTCAGAAGTATACTCATACTTCAATCCACACTAGTGCACATAGCTATAGTCCAAAACCTACGCATAGTTTGAGCCACAGTCCTGCGCATACTCACAGTGCGAGAAACCATAGTTTGAGTCGTGGCCCTGCACAAACATCTATCGCAACACAAAGTCATAGTCAAAGTGGAGTGATCGTACCGTTAAATCAAACACAGACTATTTCTCCGTCTGACTCATCTTCTGCATTTTTTTTCAATGAAACCTACTCACCGAATGCAAGTTTTCCGATCAATGGGACCTTGCCTAGTAACACCCCAAGGGTCCCATACAATATCCCGAAACCTCACAATCCTCGTGTTGGCATAATGGATCCAGCACAAGGGGTAGCGGCTGGCGGATTAGTTTTCCTCGCAATAGTGGTGGTAGGGCTAGTTTATAGACATCAACAGAAAGAAGAAAAAAGAGGAATGGAAAGTCAAACGTTATTACTCAAGAGGGGTAAATTTATAGGCAATATTGAAGATGTCGAAGCAGGGCAAAACAATTCTTCAGACATACACAATGCAACTGCTGCGGGTGTTGGTAGCGCACCGAAAGAAATGAACAGATTATAGATCGGAAATAAACTTAGACAATGAAGTTGCGAACAGGCTGTCATTGCGATCGAAGCGCGGCAATCCAGGTTCGAAGCAATATTTGAGATTAAAACCTGGATTGCC
>CAZPAA010000286.1:0-2313 GCA_964584425.1 uncultured Gammaproteobacteria bacterium
TGACTTTAAACGATTTAAAAGAAGTTCATACAGAAAAGGTACATTTGTTAATTATCGATACAAGCTTGGAAGATTACAGCCACGTTCATCCGCGTGCCCTCAAACAGCCGGGTGTTTATCAATTTGACTGGCAGCCCAAAATGAATGGACATTATTATATTTGGGCAGATGTCACACCTTTGGCTACGAATAATGAAGAATATATCGTCACCGAAGTTTCATTAGGCCAAAGCGCCTTCGCAAATATTAATCGCAATATTGTGCTGGAAAATACAGTAGATGGTTTTCATTTTAAGCTTTCATTTAAAAATAAAGACTTAAAAGTAGGCCATGCGAACATGGGTGAAATAATGATCACGGATACTGCCGGAAATCCCATTACAGATTTAGAACCGATCATGGGCGCATTCGCGCATATAGTTGGCTTTTCCGAAGATAAAGATACAATCAATCATATTCACCCCATGGGCGATGAGCCAACCCAAACCAACGACCGAGGCGGCCCATTATTAAAATTTCATATAGAACCTGACAAACCCGGTTTTATTAAACTTTTTGTTCAAGTCAAAATAAAAGGCAAAGAAATCTTTGTACCCTTTGGTATCATGGTTATATAATAAATCATTGCCCCGGTGGCACAGGGGATAGCGCGTCCCCCTCCTAAGGGGAAGGTCACAGGTTCGAATCCTGTCCGGGGCAGTTTTTATTTTAAGTCAAAGCGCTGTGGGCCGTTGTTATTGGGTAATTCGTCAAGACACAATTTTAGTTCTTGTAGTATTGTTTCAATCTCGGGTCTTTGTTCTGGGTTGAGTTGCCACATGGTTGATACTAGTTTTGCATAGCGTGGAGATTCTTGATTAGGAAATGGAGTATCGTGTTTGCCATGACAAACGATTTGTGCAATTCTAAACAATATGTCCAGCGTGGCGAATGGATTTTGGCCATTACATTTAGTATAAGGCTCATCTCTTTGCGAAATAGCGAACAAAGTCATCGCGAATGAAAATACATCACTGGCATAACTATAATAAGGCGTTGCTTCATCGTCTTCACAACCAATCTTACGGCGGAATTCTATTTCCAGGTCTTGCATTTTTTCAATTTGTTGCTGGGTTGTAAGAAGATTATATGCAATGAGCCCACCATCTGGCGAGGCGTAATCATAAGTAGTTTTAGCACAGCGATTATATTTTTTTAATTCATTCAAAAGTGCTTCTATCATTATAGATGCACCAAAATCAGCGATGCGTACAGTATAATGCTCACCTTCTCTTACAAGCAATATATTAGCCGGTTTAAGATCACGATGAATAACGCGACTTTTTTTCATACTGATTAACGCATAGGCGGTTTGAATCCCACATCGGATTTGATCTGCACTTGAGAGTGGTTCTTTTCGTACAAGATTTAGTATGTTACCCATCGCATGTTGCATCCAAATTTCAGGCGCAGGAGACTCAACTGATGCAAGATGATAGTGATAAAATGGAATGATAAATTTTTCACTTTTTAATTGTGAATAAATATAAACCTCATTGATAAATTCGTTCAAATTCTTGGGAAATTTATTATTTTCAGTGATAAATTTTTTTACAGCGATTGAACCGTTATTGAATACATGTAGGTAAACATCAGCAGTACTACCATTCGCACGAAGTTCTACTTGTTTAGGTTTGAGATCAGTTGGCATATAATTTGGGAATTGAAAATTTCGATTTGGATAACGCATTGCAAATAAATTTCCCAGGTGTTTGTCTGCAAACCCTGGTTCATTAGCAAAAGACAGCATATAGGCTGCCTTTATAATAATTGTGTTGAAAGAATCGCTGGTGGTTTTTAATTTTTCAAGATGCGCATCAAAAAGTTTACTAAGCAGCGCATCACTTTTTTGTGAATCCAATGCTTTTAAAGCATCTTCTAAGCAAACTAAAAAATCATTTTCTTCCATGCTGCAAATCGCATTTAGAAAATCACACAGGGCCATCGGATGATCATACTGAATTGCTTTAATAAAATGCGCAGTCATGATTTGCAGATATGCGTTATCATCATATCCAGGGCCAAAAAGCCAGATCCAATTTGCTTGTAAGTAGCTAAGTTCAGCTGTGCTGATGTCAAGGTCAGTGGATATTAAATGATCGGTGTAGGTTTCTAGACGTTCTTTAAATGTCATGGACTGCGTACCTTTTAGTAAGTAAGTAAAATATCATATGTAAAGGTTATGGTCAATCCTTTAGGACTTACGCAAAACCTTCGTAGGGACGCAACATGTTGCGTCCCTACGAGAATATCAAGGTTTTGCGTAAGTCCTAT
>CAZPAA010000287.1:0-2173 GCA_964584425.1 uncultured Gammaproteobacteria bacterium
TCTGTGCCAGCGAATTAGGTAGCCTACAACATGTAAACAAAATTAATTGAGTGTCGGGTTAAAACTTGAATATATTAATATGACGTGAAAGAAATTAATTCTACCCCAAGTGCTTCAGGTATTTTAGCTATGGTTTTTAAAAAACGAATTTCTTTGCCTTGCACCACCTTACTCATATATTGAGGTGAAACACGAATTGCTGTCGCTAATTTCTTTTGGGTAAAATTTTCATTTTCTTCGAGAGCAGCCAAAATTCTTTTGGCAATATTGCTTGAATAGCCAAGCCATTTGCTATTTCGTATCAGAAATTCTGCTGTTTTTGACCATTTGTTTTTAGCAACGGTCAATTTATTTATTTTATTATTTTCATTCTTCATTTAATAAATCTTTTAGGCCTTCTAAATCGTTGATTTTTTCTTCCTTTAAAAAGTCTCTTAATTTATTTAATTTTTTTATTTCATGATCAAACATTTCCCCCCTCATATCTATTATCAATTTAATCGTACCCCCGGTAATAATAAATGTTCCATCTTCCAATTCAATAGCATAAAGCCTAACCATTGGTTTATCAAAATCAGGCTTTGCCTTTCTAAACCTTTCGTTATTAAAATTAAGTGAATATATATTACTGTGTAATGCTATGAAAACGTCTGACAAAGAGCTATTCTCATAGCCAGGTAGGTTATTATCAATAGAGTACAATTCTTTTGCCAAATGTGTAATTTCTTGCCTAACTTTTTCAACCGCACCATCAACGCCAATACCTTTCCAAAATGGGCGATCTAATTCTTCTTTGTGAGGAATGAAGAAGTTTAATAGGTATTCGGTGTTTGTAAATTGATTAATCAATTCCGTAAAAACATCAGTGCATTTACCCTTCTTACCACCTTTTTTAATGCAAACAGCCCAAAGCCTACTTTCTCTATTTTTTGTAAATATAGGAGTTATTTTCATAAAATCAACTTATAGGTTGATTATTTTTTATATCTTTGCCATCCCCTGAAAATCAATATATAACAGAGGTACAGAAAAAAAGTAAGAAAATAAATATTATAATGCTTGACCGTTCAAGCATAAATCCCTATCTTCACCCTATGAATAAGCTAAGTACCGAAAAAAGAGCGCAGATAATAAATCTGCTTGTTGAGGGAAATAGTATTAGGGCTATTACCCGCATTGCTGACGTTTCTAAAAACACAGTAAACAAATTGCTTTGCGATCTGGGTATGGCTTGCTATCAATTCCACAATGAGAAAGTAAGAAACTTAAAATCTGAACGTCTCCAATGTGACGAACTGTGGAGTTTCTGTTATGCGAAGCAAAAGAATGTTACCGAAGATATGCCGGAAGGCTCGGGAGATGTTTGGACATGGACTGCAATAGATGCAGATAGCAAACTGATCGTATCTTGGTATGTGGGTAATCGGGAGGCTGAAAGTGCAAATGAATTTATGCTTGATGTGGCTGACAGATTAGCCAATAGGGTACAACTCACTTCTGATGGCCACAAGGCTTATTTAACAGCCGTGCAAAATGCTTTTGACAATGATATTGACTTTGCTCAACTGGTTAAAATGTATGGAGGAAGCGAAGGTGAAAGCACAGTAGAAAAGAAATACAGCCCCGCCGTATGTACAGGTTGCAAAAAGACTAAAATCATTGGAGACCCCAATCCCAAATTTGTTTCCACTTCTTACATTGAAAGACAAAACCTGACTATTCGGATGCACAACAGAAGATTTACAAGGCTCACCAATGCTTTCAGTAAGAAAGTCCAAAACCATGCTTACGCCCTGGCATTGCACTTTGTCTATTACAATTTTTGCAAACTTCATAAGTCTTTAAATGTAACTCCCGCCATGCAAGCCGGACTAACCAGAAGGTTTATGACTATTGAAGATATTGCTAACTTAGCCCCTATCGAAGCACCAAAGAAACGTGGGACATACAAGAAAAATTTAATAAAAAGTAGTGATTAGAGATAATTAGGTAAGAGTTTCGCCATTAATTAGCATAGATGGGGCACAAATATTATGTGCTTATCATAAAAAGTTTGTTGCAAGTTCATCCTGAACCCACTTCAATAGTTATGTAAATTTGTTGACACTTTTACTGTCAGAAGCCACAATGTGGGGTTCTTTCATCTTTCAACTTTTCCGTGGCATTCTTTAAA
>CAZPAA010000288.1:0-2163 GCA_964584425.1 uncultured Gammaproteobacteria bacterium
CCATAATTACTAGCGCTCTCATCACTGTCTAGATCTAATGCGATCTGCCCATAAGTTAATTTTAAATTAGTAATGTTATCTTTTTTAAGATCTTCTATGTCCGTAGCATCAAATTCGCGGCTATAATCAACGCCTCTTAAATAAGCCAACCAATTGGGAGACAAAATTTGTTGTTTTAAATTTGCATAAGCAGTTTTATCTGTATCATGCAGCTTAATTAAAGCACCTAGTAGATCTTGTTTATTAATAGTTTTACGAATATCTGCAGCTTTAGATTTCCAATGCCAAGTAAATGCATCCCAAAGGCTAATCGGTTTTAAAAGTGCGGCTATCGCTTTAGTAGATATCATTGAGGCTTGTTTAACCAAGTTTGTTTTAGCGTCGTAATCAGTTTCTAAATCTAAGCGAAGTTTATAATTCTCTACTTTAAATGCAAGAACAATATGCGCGGCATCTTTAATACTGGGTTCTTCTTTTAAAGTAGCTTCGATTTGTTTATGCAATGCTTTTAAATCTACGGGTGTATCTGTGAGTGAATCTCGTTCTTCCTTTGCTAAATCAAGCTTATCTTTGGCGAACAGCGCCCCATCTTCACGCGCATTAGGTAGTAATAAGTTAATATGATCTTGTGTGATCACTTTATGTAATTGTGCTTGCGGCTTATTGCGCAAAGATTCCCAAGTGGAGGGGGCTTTCAGTAACAGCGCTAATGCTCTTAAAGAGTAACGAGCGCTTTGCAATGCATAGTTTAAATGTTCTGCATTAGTAAAATCGGCATCCTCAATATATTTTTTGATTCGCGCAAAAATAATGTCGTCCGTGGGGTTATCATTTTCAATCCAAGTTTTTATTTTTTGACTTAAATCTAACATTATTCACTCCTCGTGCATTCTTTAATTATACCGCAGTTGATAGCGTTACCTTATTAAGCGTACGTGTCAATTCATCTGCAGCTGTTCTTAACTCAGGAATATTGGTTGCTGTTAACATGCCAGCCACTGCTTTGCGTTTTGCTTGCATTTTTTC
Source organism: uncultured Gammaproteobacteria bacterium (assembly GCA_964584425.1). Classification (GTDB taxonomy): domain Bacteria; phylum Pseudomonadota; class Gammaproteobacteria; order JABCZS01; family JABCZS01; genus JABCZS01. The sequence goes on from CAZPAA010000288.1 coordinate 1,027, forward strand.
ATCATTACCTTGCCAACTTGGAACAGGATCTTGTTGATAAGGTTTATCTTTTCTATATAAAATCTCGTCTCTATATAATTTACGTATGTCTGAATAATTAGAATCCATCTTATGGTTATTAACAATATCAATCAACACTTCATTGGGTAATTTAGTCTCATTCACTAATTGTGTAATAAATCCCAACAACGTCGCGCGCGCTGCGGTTTTTTGTCCATCTCCATTAGCCACAGGGAATTGTGTGACCGTGCCACCACTATTTGTGGGAGGGGTTATTTTTGCATGGGCTGTTATCAATAAATTTAATAAATTAATACGAAATGGGCTCCAATAAAGATCTAATCCCACTAAATTTTTTGCGGGGATACCTTGCGGTTGAACAATAATTTTACTAGCGGCTCTGGAAACCATACTTGCACCACCAATAGAACCTGTTTCTAACTTATCGTCTAATTGCTCATTGGCGCGCTCCGCCCTTGAAGTTAACTCTTGCCGTAATTGCTCTAGCTCCTCAGTTTGTTTTGCAACCACATCTCGTTGCGTATTAATCACTCCAGACAAAAGAGCTTGATTGATAATAATCGTTTTTTCTATTTTTTCGAATTCAGTTGAGTATTTAATTTTTAATGTGGCAAGTTCACTACGATAATTTTTCAAAGCAACAATATTCTCCGCTTCCAGCATGGCTGCATCAATGAGTTGCAACCATTGGATAAATAATGAAGTCAGTGCGTCTTTATTATCTTTTTTAAACTGCACAAGCTCAGTACGTTTTTTGCTAACTGTCTGCTCTATCCTGCTTTTTAGTTTCTCCAAATCTTCTGCTGCTGCAAATGGATTTTTTTGGTACCATTTTGCATTTTCTTTATCTCTAATTCTTCCTTCAATATTACTGAGTTCTGCTTTGGCCACATCATAGGCACTCAATAATTCTGCGTGTTTTAGAAAAGTCTCTACTTGTTTGGTTAATTTTTTTAGATGAGATTGCAAAGGTGTAGGTGTATTATTTGTAGATTCTGTTGGAGCAGCTAAAGCTCGTTCATGTTTTTTAAGCACGCCAACAATGTCATCGACAAAATTCGATAATAATTCTTCTTTCGTTTTTGTTTAAATTCCAACCTCTCCCCGTTTATTGTT
>CAZPAA010000289.1:0-2153 GCA_964584425.1 uncultured Gammaproteobacteria bacterium
AACGAGAGAGATCCTTCTCCCCCCGGGAGAAGGTGCCCGCAGGGCGGATGAGGGGCGGATGAGGGGAGGATGAGGAGTAATACTTTCAAAACCACCGATCTACATAAAAACCCCATAAACTTGACATTATAAGTTAGGCTCCTTTAAAGTATCACCAACAAGAACGATATCCTGGAGTCTGTTGATGTCTTTTCCTATTATTTTTTCCTCACATTGGATAGTCCAGCAAAATTTTCATCCCGAAGTAAAGATCTTACTCCAAGGATTATTTAATTTTTTCCATGAAAATGCAGAGCTTTTTGGGGAGGACGATGTATTTGTTGCGGATAATGAGTATCTGGCTCTAGGTATTCATTTTTTTTGTAAAAGAGTGCAGGCGGTTGCTGCAAAATTATATGTGTGTGGCATCTTTAAAAGAACTGAATATGATGCCTATGTTGCCAATTATACTAACTGCCAAAAATTAATTGCAGATCTACAACCTCGAGAAGTCAGAAAAATCCTAGAAACCATGGCCATAGGCTTATCAGAATTCTTCGTAAGAATAGATCAATGTGCGCAAGAAAAACCTCACGATCTTTACGATGAAATAAATAACAACAAAACGCTCAGTTTTACCTACGATAATTTTCTAGAAATTGCGGGTTCTGTTGCCGCCGGTGGATTTTATTTAATGAATAGGCAAAAAAGTTATTTCACACCTTCGAATTGCAAGTTACATGTTTCAACAGCCATCGCAGAAACTGAAAAAATGTTTAATGCTATTTCGGGATTTTTATGGCGTTATTTCAACAAATTTAAGGTGATAGATAAAAATGGTTTATTAGAAGAAGCAGGTTTTAATGCATTACGGTTTTCTAGCGGAGGCCAGGTAACCATTCGTTTATATAATAAATTGTCAGTTTCGAAATTGGAAAAAATTTTATCGCGTATGAATCTTCGATTAAAGCAAAAAGGAGTCACAGTAGGGAGGCTTGAAAGCGATGCACCCACAGCTTATGATCACATTAGCCTTCGCTACGACATTGTGTTTGGAGATTATATTCCTGCGTCAATCACTGGAAAAAATAATAATCCTATTTGTGAAATAACCCAGTTTAATCAAATAGTAGAAACACCAGACACCCCATTTTCACCCAGCACACATTTTAATCAATTTAATTTATCGGATTCGCACAGGATTTGTTGCGCTATAAAGTTTACAATAGCCGCTTATTTGCAAAATATTTTTACTCAAGAATCTATGCCGGATATTATTAAAAAAACAGATCAGCAAAGTTGGATGGCAGCCATTATTCCCGAGCGTAAGCAAGATGTAGCATGCATTGAAGATGTAGAATATTTATATCGTATCAATTGTTATATTGAGGATATTGTTTTCGTTATATTATCACCCGATTTTTTATCTTGTTATACAGGCGGTAATCAGATGTTGCGTGAATTTTTTAAAGCCATAGACCACGCAATCAAACAGCAATCTTGCAATCATAACGGCAAGGATTTTGCAATTTATTATGCAGAAAAATCTTTAGAACAAGGAAATCATAATCCGGATGATTTTATGACGGCCTTGATATTTTTAATGAACAATAAAGCATTAAAACCAGGCAAGATGCTGTTCCTCATTAAAGAGTGGATGTCTACGGGTGTTATTTCCTATCCTGCTGATTCAGATGTAACAATGCTTATTCAAGTCATGCAGATCTGTGAAGTTCTTGAGCAACCCTGTTGTGATTTATCAGCCTTAGGTCAATTGTTAGATCATATTTCGCATTGCTATCAAAGTAATCTTTCTCCTTCAAGTGAGCAGATTGAAGCGAGAAAGTTAGTTAGGATTTTTAACCTGATTACAGCAGATTCTGAAAAACATCAGTATGGTTCAAGTTGCAAATGCGCGCTTATCTCTTTTGTGCAAAAATTTAATGCCTGGAGTATTGATGATTTTTTTATAAAACTCTACAGTAAGCTCCCGCGTCATATGGCAATGAATTAATACCAAAATGGAATGATGTAAATATTGTGGATGTTATCTACATCCCCTCATCTGCATCCCCTCATCCGCCCTTCGGGCACCTTCTCCCGGGGGGAGAAGGATTTTTCTCGTTATTCCCTGTGGTTAACTAGAGAGATCCTTCTCCCTCAGGGAGAAGGTG
>CAZPAA010000290.1:0-2145 GCA_964584425.1 uncultured Gammaproteobacteria bacterium
GATCTTCTTTAAAGATCGGAATTTGTACCTTGCCTTTTAAATGGCCCGAAGTTGGCGCGTTACAGGTAAATCCTACTCCCAATTCCTCAATGGAATAATTCCATCCCGATAAATGACCCTGGTCAATATTAAGCAAGGGCGATACCTGCAAATATCCGCTGAGTCCCATGTTATCGATCATCAGATTTTTTATATCAACGGTGGTTCTTTGTCCGTTTCGCGAAATTTCGGTGGGTAATTTTATTTTTGCCGACTGAAGATAAAATCCTGTCCACATTTGCGGGTTTATCAAATTAGGATTGGAATAATCGGGCGGAAATTGCATGCCGGGAGTATTGCTGAACTCGCTCATGTCGATCACGGCATTGCTGACGCTGAAGGACCAGCCTTTGAGGGAAGTTAATTTGAAAGGAGTGATGCTCACCGAAGTGATGAAATTGTGAATGTCCTCGGTATGAATTTGAAAAGTGGCGTGAACGGCGGTTGCTTTTGGCGTGATGGAATCAGGAATTATTTTATTTGGCCTTAAAATAAAATCTCCGGTAAGATGGATCGCTTTAAAACCGTTGCAATCCCACTCTACCCAATTTTGATTATTGGCAAGCAAGTGTAAAAAAGTGCTGCCGTTTACTTTAATAAAATAATCGCTGACTAAATAAAGGCGCGCCTGCTCTCCTCCTATTACTCCGCTTTGATTGAATTTTACATGCGAAGCTTTAAAGGCAAGTTTGCGCGTAGTACCCGGAAAATCGATGGCTGCGTAAGCGCTGAAGTAGGCGCCGGCTTTTTGAAATTTCATTGAGTCAATGGCGATCACGTAACGGTAATTACCAATTTGTTTGATCATGCCGAATGGCAGACTTGCGGTAGAGTCCGGATTCAGGTACTCGATGAATTTATTCTTATCTTCTACATCCATTACGATGGCAACAACTCTGTTTACTTCAGGCGTTGGGGGCGCTTCTTTAAAATCCGCCTGCAAAATGGTGTTATCGGTTCCAACCTGTTGCCCAACCTGGATCTGCGAAAAGCAAATCGCGTTAAAGAAAAACGCGATAAGTAAAATGTATTTTTTAAAGGGTGACACGCCGCTATAAAAAAGGGAAGATAAATTTAGGGGATTTTTTTGGAGGAGCAAATAAAAAAGAAAAGCCTAAATGGAAATAGGAGATGCTATCTGAAATTTCGGTGGAGCTTTCCGGTTTTTTTCTTCAAACGTTTCTGTTTTACCAAGGTACTTTTTTCACGCCGCATCAATCGCTAACTACAATCCTGGTTGTCTCTATGATTTTATTTTCTTCTGTCAGCCTGACAAAATATAATCCGTTTGCAAGATTGTCGCGGAAAAGAGAAATGGTTCGCCCGTTAATGTTTTTTATTTCTTTTACCGTTTGCCCGAAACAATTATTTACAATTAGACTAGCGTTGTGTAAAGGCTTCTTCGTTTGTAATGTCACCTCTGATGAAAAGGGATTGGGATATATTTTAAGAGATGGCTCATCATCGTTCTTTACAATTCCTGATGGGATATTCACATACAAGTCCGATTCCCATACGCCGCGTCCGTACACGGATGCCCTGAGTTTTCCGGAAGAGTATTGTATCCTGAGCTGCGTAACCCTGGCATTTGGCAAAGTATTATTATAAGGGATCCAGGCATTCAAAACATCATCGTGGTAATAAACACCAATGTCTGCTCCGATATATTTGCCGTTTTGTGCCGAGCCTTTATCGTATACGATACAATTGAAAGGAATATTTGGAAGCGTGCCTGAAATATTTTGCCAGGTGGTTCCCCCGTCGCTTGATTCAAAAACTTTATTTCCGGCGCTGGTGCCCGAGCAAACAACCCATATTTTATTGGGATCTGTTTCTTTCACTGCGATATCTATCACATTAATGGTGGTAAGCGGCAGAGTTCCTGTAATGTCTGTCCACGTGGTACCGCCGTTAGTGGTTCTGTAAACTTTTTTGGGATTTGATGTAGCTGCACAAATGATGCTATTGTTTGCCCTGCACAAACCTATAGCGCTTATACCACCGCCGAAAGTGGAAATTTTGGTCCATGTGCTGCCACGATTTGTTGATTTCCACACATTTGTATAACCTGCGTAAAGACTAACCGCTTCCGCTTGATCCATCATT
>CAZPAA010000291.1:0-2140 GCA_964584425.1 uncultured Gammaproteobacteria bacterium
TGCAATGACGGGGGCTCACTTGCAATGACGGGGCTTCGCTCGCAATGACGGGGACACTTTTATTCCGGGCGAATTTGCTTGGCCAGTTTATCGAGAACACCATTGACAAATCTATGGCCGTCGCTGGTGCCGAAGGTTTTGGTTAAATCTAGGGCTTCATTGATCACGACTTTGTAGGGAATTTGTAGGCATTGCATGAGTTCAAAGGTAGCGATGCGCAGTACAGCGCGCTCAATGGGATCCACTTCGTTGATTTTGCGCGACATCAGTGGCGTTAATAATGCATCTAATTCTTGATATCGATTCGAAACACCTTGCAAAATTTCTGCAAAATAATCTACATCGAAAGTGTCGGGATTTTTTTCCGCTAAAAATTGCTTTTGAATATCATGGATAGGCGTACCACTCATTTGCCACTGATAAATCGCTTGTAGTGCAAAACGCCGTGCTTTATGCCGACCTAAATTATTTTTTTTCATTGGATAATTTTTTCATTAAATCGATTGTTTCTAATAAAGCACACGCGCCATCAGATCCTTTATTGCCTGCTTTTGCGCCCGCTCTGTCCATCGCTTGCTCGACAGTATCGGTGGTGAGTACCGCAGCAATCACTGGCAGATTATGATTTAACGAAACTAAGCTTAGGCCTTTCATGCACTCGCCAGCGACATAATCAAAATGTGGAGTTTCGCCGCGAATAACGCAACCTAGCGCTAAAATTCCAGCATATTTTTTCTGTAAGGCTAGGTTTTGCGCTGCGAGGGGTAATTCTAAGGCGCCAGGGACGCGAACCACAACGATATCAGCCGCAACTACACCATGGCGCTTAAAGCTCTCTAATGCGCCTTTTAAGAGGTTATCGACAATCAGACTATTAAAGCGCGACATGACAATCGCAATCGGCTGATTATGGTGCTGGGTGTGACCTTCAATAATTTGCATAACGTTCATTTGGATTCCTCTAATTGTACATAGTCTACGACTTCTAAACCAAAACCGGTGATCCCGCTCATTTTGCGCCGGCTGCTTAATAAACGCATTTTCCCAACGCCTATATCGACCAAAATTTGGCTGCCTAAACCGATATGGCGTAATTGGCTAGCTTGACTGGTATGCTGCTGATAATGGGATAATTGCTGCAATAAATCTTGTGATGCATGCTGCTCTTGTAACAATACCAGTACACCCTCGTGTTTGGCAATGTATTCTAGGGCTTTAGCGAGGTACCAGCGGTGATCGGCGGGTTTAGCCAATAATACATCGAGCATATTTGCCGTTTGCACCCGTACATGGCAAGGTTTAGTTGGATCAATCTCGCCCTTGACTAAAGCACAATGTAAATTGCCGGCAATTTCATCTTGGTAAACGTATAAATTAAATGCTCCGAAATAAGTATTGAGTACGCCGGTTTCAACGCGCTTAATTTGTTTTTCATGTTTTAGACGGTAGTGAATCAGATCGGCTATGGTACCGATTTTGAGGTGATGTTGCTGCGCAAATTTTTGTAAGTCTTCGCGGCGGGCCATGGTGCCATTTTCATTTAAAATTTCGACAATAACGGCAGAAGGTTCAAGGCCAGCGAGCTCCATCAGATCACATCCCGCTTCGGTATGACCGGCTCTGGCTAATACGCCGCCTTTTCTGGCGATGATTGGAAAGATGTGGCCGGGTTGTACTAAATCTTCCGGTTGTGCGTAGGGTGCAACGGTGGCTTTAATGGTTGTGGCCCGATCTTGCGCGGAAATTCCCGTACTCACGCCTTTGGCCGCTTCAATCGATACGGTAAAATTTGTGCCTAGGCGCGCGGTATTTTTTTCAACCATGACGGGGATGTTGAGTTTTTTTGCGCGATCGGGCGTTAAAGTTAAGCAAATAAGGCCGCGGGCTTTGTTAATCATAAAATTGATCGCATCTGCATTGACGTGGCTCGCTGCTAGCATTAAATCGCCTTCATTTTCACGATCTTCGTCGTCCATGATGATGACCATTTTGCCTTGGCGAAGGTCTTCTATGAGTTCTTCTGTGGTGTTGAGTGTGTCTGTCATCTTATTTTCCTAAGTTGTTAAATCCCCCTTTGAAAAAGGGTTGTTGCATAAATCGGGATCCTCTAGTCAGTCCCCCTTTGTAAAGGGGGTGCCCG
>CAZPAA010000292.1:0-2130 GCA_964584425.1 uncultured Gammaproteobacteria bacterium
GGGTATGGATGTTTATTTAAATTGCTTAGCAGGGATTTTTTAAGTGAATCCCAAAATAGATTAAGTCTTAATATAAACTCTCGGGTGAGGAATATAACGAGTTCAGGTAACAAAAAGAAAATGATTGCTAATATGCAGTAAGCGATATGCGTAAGCACTTTTCCAGTATTATCTGTGTCAAGCTCAGCCCCGCCGGTTATCGTTTGTAATAACTCATGCCCCAATCGGTCCCAAAAAGGTTCGAGGTGTCCTGCGCCTAATGCTTTGCTGACATAATGCATAACATAGCCTTAAAAGAGATCTAGAAAATTTTACCTTAAATAGATTAAGATAATCTTAATCTTTAGCGGGGCTTGAAGGCATAAACGTTCGAGGTAATTGTAACGATTGTTGTAGGGTATCAATAATGCCGTTTTCACCCTCAAGCTTACGTCGTTTTAATGGATTGTGATTCCAGCAATCCACAATACACTTTAGATATTTTTGATTCTCTCCATTATGCACTTTTAAAAAATTTGTTTCATCAAAGGGAACATAGCCACTGGCAACCACTGTTTCAAACATCTCTTTTTCTTTGTTCGCCTTGTTTGCCCAAAATGCATGGAAAGCAACCTGATTGGTTGCTATTTCAAAGGCTACCCCCACGGCTAAAGAATAGATATCACTATAAGCGCCATAGGGAGGGACTTCAGTTAATTGCGTGCGTGTCAGATAAGCCCTTACATCTTCAGAATAAATTGCATATTTTGGCAAAAATCCTTCTGGCGCTAACACAGTGGGTGTGGTTAAAATCCATGGAATCACAGCGTTTTTAATCGTGCCGGAACCACAATCAGAGAGTAAAGCATTATCCTCTTCATCAATCAACACATTTTCAGTTTTTATATCACGGTGAAAAATACCGCCGAACGTTTGTAGGCTATGTAACGCTAAGGCGATCTCTAACATATATTTCATTTGTTTTTCACAGCTGATCCCCTTGCTTGAGTTTTTCAAAACTTTTCGTAAATCATTAGCTGCGCGGGGTAAGATTAGCGCATATTGCGGAGTTTGCGTACGTCCAAGTAATTGGATAATGTGCGCTCGACCTTGTAGGTGTAATAAAATGAAATATTCATTGGCAAACGTGGGGACATCATCAGGGGTAAATTCTTTTAGCACAACCTCTTTGCTATCATGCCATGCGGGATACACTGATCCATAACTACCCTTTGCTATTTCACCATTCCAAAACCTACCCCAGTTTCGATTCCATACATTGATAGAAATAGGCATAGAATATTTTGTTAATAGCCTATTGCATAGATGATAGGTTTCGTCATATTTATTTTCAAAAGTAGCGTGTCTTGTCATGGAGACTATGGCGAGGCATGCGGCTGGACTCAGTGTCGAATTGTTATCGATAATTAAATGGATGTCATCCAGTAATTGAGTAATGGGGTATTGTTCTTTATTTAGCGTATGTTTGTTACCCAATGTAGAAACTTGCAGTGCAATATAATCCACTGGTGGTGGATTAAATATTGCAGCATCAGGGCTTAACTGCTTTGGGTCTAGATTATTGTTTGGCGGAAGTACTACCATAAGTTTTGGTCTTCATATTAATACTGTCTTGTTCAGATACAGTTGGACTTATTCTACGGTTGATCTGGATGAGTTCCTGCGTTTCATTTGATAGGGTATTCCAAATTTCGCGCATTTTTGCTTTGTTAATTTCTTTAGGTCCTGCTGTATTGAGTGTGCTAATCAAGATAGTTAATTGATTGCTGGATTCTACGAATGCAACAAATTGATCATTTTTGCCGGTTAAATCGCGTACGTTTTTTTGGACTTTTACACTATTCAATGTGTCTTTGATCTTTGTTAAACTAGCCAGCATTTGTTTGCGCTCTTCGTCACTGATTGTAAAAATTTTCGTATTTTCAATACATGCGGCCTCTACATCTTCCCTGCAAGTTTTGCGATCGTCATCATTGCATCTATAAATAGCGCACATTGCCATCGTCAAAACGAGTACCGCTAGAGACCCGAATACGCCTGCAAATTCATTAGATTCTTGATCACTTAATTTGAATTCATTATTTATTGTATTAAGGTTTGGATCATTTCAGATTGTCGTTTTATTAGATT
>CAZPAA010000293.1:0-2118 GCA_964584425.1 uncultured Gammaproteobacteria bacterium
TGGCACACCATGCGGTTCTCATCACCAATTTAGTCGATAGAGAAGCAGTGAATGGTTTGAAAGCACATGTGGTTTCAGAAGATGAGCCGAGTGTATTACGAGAATTAGCCGACACCTTAACCGCGCTGCCGAATTTGTCCCCGACAGAAGCGTATCATAATGCATTATATGGCATGCATGAAGCGCAAAATTTATTTGTATATGGTGCGCTAGATTTAATGCAGCGTGCAAAAGCAGAAAGTTTATATCATGCGATTTGCCGACAAGTGCGCGAGCAGTTGAATCCTTTAGTGCGCGCACATGCAAAAGTATTAGATGAGCTGAATGAAAAATTAGCGACCAAAATTTTTGCGAATTTTTCAGTGTTTCAATCGCTGCCGGATGCTTGGGCATTAGATCAACCCTTTCCCATTATTCCTTTGTCGCGGTTAGATGAAACCTTATCAGAGCGCGGCATTATTCAAGATTTAACCTGCGATTCTGATGGGCAAATAGAGTTATACGTCGATAATATGGGGGTGGAAACCAGCCTGCCTTTGCCAGAGCATGATGAACAAAAACCCTATTTATTAGGCTTTTTTCTCGCGGGTGCTTATCAAGAAATTTTGGGTGATATGCATAATTTATTTGGCGATGCGGATTCTGTGCATGTTTGTCTTGTGAAATCAGTGGCGTACTGTTTGCATGTGGCGAAATGCGGTGAGATGTTGAGTAATTGGTTACGTAATGTTGGGTTTGAAATTAAAGAATTATTATCCGCAGTGCGACGCAAAACGTCGCAAGTGGATTTAGGGGTGGATAAAAAGTCTGAATATTTAGCGCGATTAGAGCAGGGATTGTCTGCTTATACTTATTTTGAATAAAATCCCCCTTTGGAAAAGGGGGGTAGGGGGGATTTAAAAATCTTTGTGTATAATCAGACATTGCAAAATCCCCCGCCCGCAGCGGGCACCCCCTTTTTCAAAGGGGGATCTTTCCAGATATGGAAATAATATGTTAAATAAAAATTTAATTACACAGATCATTAGTCTTGCTTTAATTGCCATCGGTTATTTTTTTAATCAATGGCTGGTTTTATCCGTCGGCCTATTCGCCTTCTCCGGTGGGATCACCAATTGGCTTGCGATTTATATGTTGTTTGAAAAAGTCCCAGGGTTGTACGGCTCTGGTGTGGTGCCTGCGCATTTTCAAGAATTCAAACAAGGGATACATCATTTACTGATGCAGCAATTTTTTACTAAAGAAAATATTGAGAGATTTTTAAAAGGTGATCCCGAGCATCCCAGCACCCCGCATATTCCTTTTGATGACATCATTGGCGAAATTAATTTGGACAAAGCGTTTGATGCCTTAGTACAGGCCATTATGGATTCGCCGTTTGGTAGCATGTTGCAAATGTTTGGCGGTCCATCACGCTTAGAAAGCTTGCGTGAATCATTTGTTGAAAAAATTCGCGTAGCCATGCAAGAGATTGCGACAACGGATGAATTTCAACAGGCGGTACAAAATAAACTTACGCAAACCGCCACAACAGAAAAAATGCATGAAAAAATTGCGCATGTGATTGAACATCGTTTAGATGAACTCACCCCACAAATGGTCAAACAAATGGTTGAAGATATGATCCGCACCCATTTAGGATGGTTAGTGGTTTGGGGTGCAGTGTTTGGTGGTGCCATTGGTTTAGTTGCTGGATTATTGGAACGGTTGGGTGGAATAGCTTCTTGATAGTGGAATTGTCAATTGACCGGTTGGGGGGCACTTCCTCCTCATGGCTGGCGCAAAATCGTCGGAAGTGCCCCCCAACCGGTCAATTGACGATGCTTTATTTTGATAAAGCCCCATTTGCCTCTTTTCATAAGGGGGCGACTTTGCTTTTTTAACAGCGCTTGCTACAATTCAAGTTTCAGGGAAGAGAGCGTGCACGGTACAAGGATGGTCATCTCGCCGTTAAGTTGTCCACAAGCGATCCCTTTATTAAAAACCCCCAGATCTGTTTTATAGCAATAAAACGGAGCATTTTGTTTTATATCACTTTTTGATTTTTATGTTTTTATATTTTTAACAGCTATTCTCCGTCTAAACAGACATTCATAGTCTTTTTTTTCTCCTTATTTT
>CAZPAA010000294.1:0-2117 GCA_964584425.1 uncultured Gammaproteobacteria bacterium
CACCTTATCGAAAAAGGTGAGTAAATTGTTTAATGTGTTGTCATTTCTATCGAACGTATCATCATTGATCTGACCTGGATATACGATAATTCGTTGTTGTAGAGAATGAAAACCCGCATGACGAAAAGGGGCAGCTAAAATGTTTGCACGCTCGGTGTCTTTTTGCGCTAATATTCTGAGTTCTTGTGTTTCAAGATATAACAGTAAATGCGAGCAAATATTTTTATATTCTTCTGCGCTAGAATTTTGTGGTGGCCAATTGTTTGTTTGCATACGTGCTGTAAAATATTTTTTTACAGCTTCTGTAGATTTATTCGAGTTTAATAAAGCACCAACAGCAAGCGCCAGTATATCGGCATGATTGGGTAATAAGGATATCAATAACAATAATTGCAAAAGATTCTGATCTTTGCGCTTTTGCAGCAAGGATTCAATTCTGTGCCAGATTTTTTTTTCAATAGGGGATAATTTTGAATACAGCATAAATCCATTCCATTAAAAAACCACCCATACCTTGCGACATGGGTGGTTTTTGACGCGCAATTTACAGTAAGATGGATATCTTACGCAAACTCTTCTACTTTCTCAATCGGTGCAGTCACATTCTTTGTAGTAGCCAATTTATCTAACCATTTGTTCAAAGAAACTTTTAGCTGCGCTAAAATTTGTGGATCTTTGAATGTATTGGTTAATAAAGCATTACCCTGTACGGCTGCAACAAATTGCATCGCAAGACCGCGAGAAGCATCACCCATACCCATACCATGGAATTGTTTTTCAACCCATAACATGGTGTCATTCAGAAGCTTTGCAGCGGCATCAGCCAATGAACCACCTTGTTTGGCCAGTTCTTGGCAAAGTCCACCCACTGGGCAACCACTTTTAGCGGTTTCTTCAGCGTTATCCACTTCATATTGAACATACGCCAATAACCGTTCTTTAACATTGGCTGCTTTTTCAAAGCCTTGTAATGCTTCGTGCAGTTCACGTCCACGATTAGTGATCACAGCTTCTCCAATCGCTTCTTTAGTTTTGAAATAGTAATAGACATTACCTAGCGGAACATCAGCTTCTTGAGCGATATCTGCTAGAGTGGTTAAGTTAAAACCTTGTCTGTGGATTAAGGCTTTAGCTGCATCGACTAAACGAACGCGTTTATCAGTTTTCCGTGGCATAGTAGTTTCCGTTGTTATAAAAATTTAAATTCGCTACTTTCGTAGCACCTTCCCTCACAAGAGTATTCTGAGCATAATAAGCTAATCATCGAACTAATGCAAGCTTTTTAGCTTATAGATCCTCAGGATGCTTATCCGTTTGCTGATTAAGAGACTCTTAAGTATCACAGTCAGCGAGATAATATAAATACCATAGTCAAAAACGTAACACAATCCGGGATTTCATTATTTTTATGTAGGCTTTTGCTTACAAATATTTTTTTTTATCTTTAAATTCAATCTATTATAAATTATATTATGTCGAGCATACAAAATAATTGTGCAAAAAGTTTGCAGAAATCAGGCTGGGCCGCTAATTCGCCCCCTTTAATAAAGGGGGCCGGCGTCTCCGCCGGGGGGATTTACGATCTCCACATTGCCACGTAATTCTATAAAATCCCCCCTACCCCCCTTTATGAAAGGGGGGAAAACTTAATTTGAGTTTTCCTGCCAGTCGTATTAGGATCAGCCTTTAAATCAGGATATTCTATGCCCCTATTAGACAAACCCCATTTGCATGAGTTTATCAACGATCTGCCCGTTATGCTCATTTGGGTTGACCCGATGCTTAATATTATCGAGCTAAACATGATGGCCAACCATCTTTTGGTGCAAAACCAAGAGCCGGTGATTGGACAATCCCTTTTAACCCTATTCCCTGCCTTGATTACACATCAAGACGAGATATTAGCCGTTTCTACGAGCCGGAAAAAGCTGAGTTTAAGTCAGCAAATGCTGGAATATAATTCTCGCACCCACCCTTGTTATGTTACTTTATATGCCCTGTTAGAATATGCGGGTATATTGGTATAAAATAAAGATATATCACACCAAACCTTAATCGATGATATAGTGCTTCAATCCTAAGAAATATACACCATCGGTTGTCTTTATGCCGGTATT
>CAZPAA010000295.1:0-2114 GCA_964584425.1 uncultured Gammaproteobacteria bacterium
AAAATTGAACTTGGCATTCCTGCGGAAGTCACAGTCGTAGCACCTATAATTATTGGTTTACCTGCGATGCAGCCACCTAAAGTGACTCGCAAAGCACCCGATATTCTAAGCTGGAAATAATTTATCTTTTAGGAAGAGTCCCAATGTCCAAAACACGTTGCGCCTGGGTGACAAACGATCCACTGTGTATAGATTACCATGATAATGAGTGGGGTGTCCCTATTTATGATGACCGCCTATTATTTGAATTTTTGATTTTAGAAGGCGCACAAGCAGGACTCAATTGGATGACGATTTTAAAAAAACGTGAACATTATCGAAAAGTGTTTGATCATTTTAACCCTGAACAAATTGCACAATACGGTGATAAAAAAATCAATACTCTACTCGCAGATCCCGGCATCATTCGCAATCGGCTTAAAATTTTTGCAGCGATTACAAATGCTAACGCATTCCTAGAGATCCAAAAAAGTGGCAGTTTTTCAGATTATCTTTGGCATTTTACGGCAAATAAATCCATCATCAATCAGTGGAAAAGCGCAAGCGATATACCCACTACCACCCCTATTTCCGATCAGCTCTCTCAAGATCTCAAAAAACGAGGGTTTAAATTTGTTGGAAGTACTATTTGCTATGCATTCATGCAGGCGGTTGGGATGGTCGATGACCACACCATGAATTGTTTTAAAAAACACTAAGGCCATGGCCCACTATAGAATAAATAGTTGGCCAATCTTTAGCTTTAAGAAGTTGAAATCATTAAGTTTAGATTTTCTTTTTGTCGCTTAAATAAACCTTTATAATCAATAAGATAACATTACAATTACATAGACATGAATCGGGTTCTAGGTCCCATACGGCTTGTCAGGGAAAACCTGATTTTGAACCCTTTGAATCTATGCTATTCTGACAGCCTACAAACAAGGTGGCTCTGATATGAAATCGTTTGATTGCTCATGGGCTGAAAAACATATCCTCATTAAATTCTTTAATGAGGCCCCGAAAATGGACATTTCAGCTCGGTTACAATATTTCCATGATATATTTCCCTATGCCGAACTTTTACCCGTCAATTTTTATTTATTAGACACAAAAAATATTAATCTTGCTTGTAATCAGGCAACCCTACAAGCATTAGGTGACAAATGTATTACAGACTATGTAGATTATAGTATTTTTGAATACTGCGGCCGTAAAGGCTGGCCTGTAAAAATGTCTCAAGTTCAAAGCAAAAATAATGCTACAACCATCTTAAAGGGCCAAACGATTGTTTGCTCTGAGTCAACCATGGATGGCCATGAAGAAAAACAATGGCTATCAAAAAAAGATCCTATTTATGACAATAATGGCCAGCCTATGGGCATTATTGGTATTTCAATCCCGATCACATATGGAAACAAATCTATTTATTGGGATATAACGACTAACCGAATCGTGATTTTATTTGCACCCAATTATTCAGTTGGATTTTCTATGCGTGAGTTTTGTGTTCTGCAAGGATTGCTCAATGGTGCTACCGCAGAGGAAATTGCATGCCAAGAAAATATTTCACATAAAACGATTGAGACTTATATTTTGCGGATTAAATCAAAACTAAAATGTCAGAAATCAAGAGATGTGATTTCTTTTTGTATCAAACAAGATTTGGCCAAAGAAATTATTGAATTTAAACATGATTTTGTTACCCATCCCCTCATTAAACCTATCACGCCTGTATCAGATTTTTCCTGACTTGTATATTATTGCGCATCCCGTAAAATTTACTGTTGTGGCATTTTTAAATTGTTTGTACCCTTGTGCACAGTAGTTACACTGGAAAAATTATGTTTGAAGAAACCCGTCGTGTTCTAAATAATCTAGGCCTTCCAGATCGAGATTATGCGCATTTACCTACCTCAAATAAAAAGTTTAATGATGGGAGTGATTTTAAAATTGAAATCCCCAGTGTAAACTCTATTGAAGCGATGGATGCTTTATTAGAAGAAAGCACGAAAATCAATATTCGCATCAATAGAATCACCGAAACCTACGGTATTTTTAGGCATAACCAATCAGAAAATCAAAAAATGATTCCGCTTTTTAAAAACTTTTAGTTTTAAATTGTTTTTTATCAT
>CAZPAA010000296.1:0-2113 GCA_964584425.1 uncultured Gammaproteobacteria bacterium
TTTATATTTATCAGCATGTGGATCCGGAATTATTATGGGCGCCAAGTATGCCCTGTATTATCCCAAGTCCTGATGATATCACTGTTGCCCAATATGGCTCATCTCATCAAGGACGTATGCGCACTTTGTATCGTGTCGGTCTTGGACATCGTTACGATAAAAAAATGCAAACCATCGCCGGGATTCATTTTAATTATTCACTGCCCATTGCATTTTGGCAGATATGGCAAGACATGCGGGGTTTAAAAGAACCTTTGCAAACCACGATGAACACGGCCTATTTTGCACTCATTAGAAATTATTTCCGTTATGGTTGGCTGATTGATTATTTATTTGGCGCTTCCCCTGCGTTTGACCGCTCTTTTTTAAGCAACAACCCACCCGAAGGATTAAAGCTCTACAAAGAAAACACTTGGTATGCGCCTTATGCCTGTTCCTTACGCATGAGCGATTTAGGCTACCACAATAAAACCCAAAAACTATTGAATATCTCATTTAATTCTGTGGAAGAATATGCACAAGGTTTAGCTCACGCGATTAATACGCCCTACCCGCCTTATCAAGCTATTTTTGAGCAATATGGAAAGGGCGCACAAATTAACGCGAATTTATTGCAGATTGAAGCCGAATATTACGCCCCCATTCGCCCCAAGCGCGTGCTGGCTAAATCACAACGTCAAAGCCAAGCGTTACTCACGCAAGGCGTTGAATATTTGGAAGTGCGCGCGATTGATATTAATCCCTATGAAGTATTGGGTATAACCGAAGCGCAAATTTATTTTACTGAAGTATTTTTATTGTATTGTTTACTAAAAGACAGCCCTTTGTTTAGTGAAGATGATTTTAAAACGGCTTCAAGGAATACACAAAAGGTTGTGCAAAAAGGACGCGAACCTTCCTGTGAATTGCACTCAATGAATTCAAATCAACCGATTCTTTTAAGCGATTGGGCGGCGTCTATTTTTACTGAACTCCAGCAAATAGCGGATTTTCTTGATAGACGTACACATGACAAACGCTATACCCATGCGATTTTATTTTTCCAAGAAAGAATCGCGCATCCGGACTTGTTACCTTCTGCCATGATGTTGGAGGATTTGTTTACACACCATCATTCTTTCGCCGAACAAGGTCTGGCTCTGTCAGAAAAAAATAAGCAGTTTTTTATGCGGCAAAAACTCTCTGCGCTTGAGCTCGCTAATTTTCAGCAATGGGCTACTGAGAGTTTAGAGCAACAGCGCATCATCGAAGCACAGCAAACTGGGAGTTTCGAAGAATTTATCAGTCATTATTTTCGTTGAATGGAATTTTGTTTGAGCATATCAACCACACTTTTGAATTCTTTTTTGTTCTTTTCACTCAGTCCCATTAAGGTCTCATGTGCACTGAGCACGCGCTCGGTTTGGGATTGTTGGGTATCGGATTGCATGGTTAAAATGGGTAATGACATTTGCAGCGGCGCTTTTTCGGTAAAATGAAAGAGTTGCTCAAGGCTCATGGAGAGCAATACTTTTTTCAAATCATTTTCTTTGCAAAATAAATCAGGTTTTTTATGTTTTAGTTTTTGAAATGCAAGGGCAATTTGCGCCAATAGGCCGAGCGCGGTACTGTCGAGTAATTCTGCTGTGCTTAAATCTACTAATAATGAATCAGGCGTTTGCGTGGTTAAATTTTCTTTTAAAAATTTCTCTAGGGTGAAGCACTGGTTAAATCTAAGTGAGCCGGTTATTTTTAAAATAAAAATACCGTGAGCTTCACCATAATATATTTTTGCGGCGGGTTCGTTCATTTAGATACCATCAGTAAAGTTATATCATCGGGAATGCTATGTAGGGCTTCTGGGATCAATTGATGCAAGGTCTTGGTAATGTCTTTTTCGTGTTGCTGTGCGAAAAAATCAGCTAAATAGCGTTGTTTTTCGTCCATATTATTTTGCGGTAAAATTTCTAAGATCCCATCGGATAATAAAATCAGCTTTGTACCTTGATGGAAAGGGGCTGATTGCGCATGC
This sequence comes from uncultured Gammaproteobacteria bacterium, assembly GCA_964584425.1. Lineage (GTDB taxonomy): Bacteria > Pseudomonadota > Gammaproteobacteria > JABCZS01 > JABCZS01 > JABCZS01. The sequence continues at coordinate 2,012 of CAZPAA010000296.1, forward strand.
CAGGTTTGATGAGGGACCAAGCCTAATACCATGCCTTTATTTTCCAAATAACGCAAGCCGTTTTCATCCATTAAAAAGGGGTGGTGAATTAAACCTTAACAA
>CAZPAA010000297.1:0-2109 GCA_964584425.1 uncultured Gammaproteobacteria bacterium
GCTTTTTCCTGCATGGATGTGCTCTCTTGCTTTAACACAAGGCGTAAAAAAGCATCATACTTAATAATGCTATCTGCATCTTCTTCTTCCAGCAAACGAAGTCCTCCGGCATTTTTCAACTGTTGCAAGGTTCTGTCGGTGTAAATCAAATCAGGGAAGCCGTGTGTTGCATCCAAAATATTTTTTAAACAATCTGTTGCATTTTGATTATGAATGACTGAATTATAACAGGCATACAGGTGATCCAGTTCCGTCTGTAATTTCTTGTAGAATTTTATAGTACCAGAGAATCTTGCTGTATCTATTTTAAGATCCTCCACAAAAGATTTTATGTACTGCATTCCCCTTTTATGTTCTACCATATGCTCTCTTTGATTCTCTGCCAGGAATCCACAGAACACAGCAAGAAACAACATGAGAAACTCCCACAGATAATGGGTGAGTTTTTTTTCCGGTGTATGCGTATGTGCATGTACTTCCATTTTTTATTATTTTAAATTTTAAATGTTGAATGTGTCTATGTCTTTTAATTCAAAATTTATCATTCCGCATTCAAAATAATTTTCATTACAGGTGATATTCTTTTTTCAGAAATTGTATGATTCCCGGAATTCTGTTTTGCAAATCTTTTAACTGGCGTATATAATTAATAATAACATCCCTTTTATACTTTGCAAGATTTGCATACTCTTTCATTAATCTTACGTCATGGGTAAGCAACCTGAATATTTTGGAAGAGCTTAGTATTTCTTTATAGTTTTTGTTTAATAAACTGTTGTATTCAAAGACGTACTCACCATCAAATACTTTTACAGACAGATCAAGCAGCTTTTGACTGGCAAGTGATATTGCTTCTCCCTGACCTTCCACCCTTTCTGTATTATTATCATATTTAACAATGCTGTCCGCCGCTGCTCTGTTCCTTATTAACCGGAGGCCACCGGAGTTTTTCAATTGAGAAGTAGTTGCTTTAGAAAAAATAACTTTAAACCCTACCAGGGTATACGTTTCTTTGAGATAATACAATGTTCTTATACTACTATCGGTATAAGGAGTGTGATATATATTTTCCAAAAGACTGTCAAACCCCGACACCTGTTGTTTATTATAATCAATGAATACCGCAATCCGGAAGCTGTCTATTTTCATGTCCCTCACCATCGATTCAATATATTGTTTCTCCCTTTGTTGTTCTACTTTATGCTCCCGGAAATTTTCCGCCAAAAAACCACAAAACACGGCCAGGAACAACATGAGAAACTCCCAGAGGTAATGAATTAATTTTTTTCTTTCCGTATGTGAGTGAGCATGTACTTCCATTCTTTATTCTTTTTCTAAACTATATTGTTGACTGATGGCTTTAATTAAACGAAGGGCACATTGATCTTTTACCTGCAAGTAATGCAAATAAGTACCCAGCACAATTTCAGCATCTGATAACTTAGCGCCATATATGCTTAAAGTTTTAAAATCCCTGGTAAGCAGCTTAAGTTTAACCTGGCGGAACCTTTCAGCCAGGGAGGTTTCATTTGCATCCCTAGAAGCCGGCACAAGGAAAATACTATCATACAACAAACTATAATCGAATATATTTTGCGAAAATTCTCTTGCATCTTCCTGCCGGTTTCTGAACCTTTCTGATAAAATAACAGAAGTTTGATTTAGGTCTTTATAAGCAAGAATACTATCGGCAATGTTTTTTTTACGGATAAAACTAAACCCGTTTTCTTTATCCAATTGATTAAGCGTTCTGGTGGTAGGGTCATGCTGCTTCCAGCCCTTCGACTGCCTGACGTACAGATAATACATTTTTTGTAAGTCGCTATCCGGTAACTGCTCTTTGCGGCATTTAAAAGCCAGGTCGATCAATGTATCAAAGGCATAGACTTTTCCTTGTGTAACTTGAATATGCATGTGCATATTGGCGGTATCTCTTTTTAAATCTTCTACCATTTGCACCATTAGCCGATGCTCCCTCTCGTGTTTGCTAATATTCTCCCTTATATTCTCTGCAAAAAAACCAAGTGTAACGGCAAGAAAGATCATTAAGAATTCTAAAAAATATTCTTTGAAAGATTTTTTCTCGGCTTTAGGATTGTGGTGTACTTT
>CAZPAA010000298.1:0-2108 GCA_964584425.1 uncultured Gammaproteobacteria bacterium
CAGCCCCCCTTTGTAAAGGGGGTGCCCTCTTAGGGCGGGGGATTTGAGATGCTGGATTATACTCCAAAGATCTTAAATCCCCCTCCCCCCTTTTCCAAAGGGGGACTCTCTAGCTAGCATACTGCGATTTTGCTATGTTTATTTTCCTAAAGTAAACGTACAGCTAAACGTTCGAGCTTTATATCGCCATTAAGTGTAGTCTTCTTCCAATGGGCCTGCATGCGTAGTTGGATTGATGGCTTTTGTTCGAATAATAGAATTGTGGCCCGAAAATATTGCGCTTGGTCATCGTTATAGAAATGTGTTTTTAAATGTTCGATTATGGCGCGTCCGTTTATTGCTTCCCATGAAAATGTGAGCTGAGCGGTCTTGGTATTTTCTGCGAGCCAATAGGTTAAATCTTGCTCAAGAAAAAAATTGGGCTCATATGCGGATAATAAACAGGAGGATTGCTGGCAATCGGGATCTTGTCTTAGTAATTGTTCGACTTGAATCAATGCTTCATCAACAAATAATTCTAATTGCAAAGCATCACGCTGCATTTGCACATGCTTAAACGTCAATAAACCCTCACGCATGCTGTAGAGTGCGGATAAACTGAGCACCGTTAATAAAATTAACACTGTAATTAAAATATTCCCACGCATTTCTAACTCTCCCGTCATTGCGAGCGCAGCGCGGCAATCCAGGCAAGATGTTAAACCTTGCATTAAGACCTGGATTGCCGCGCTGCGCTCGCAATGACGATATTAAACTGACCTTGAATGCCCAAAGAGATTGATACGCCTTTCACTTTTTTCCAATCAAATACTTCATTTGCGCTGACAAAATTTGCAGTATGACCCGATAACGCATATTGCACCTGCAAGGTATCAATGCCGGCGACGAGCTCTTTTGCAGGCTGTTCGGGTGATAGCGTTTTTTGGTATAACGCGAGGATTGAAGGGTCTGAGGCGCTAGGTGCTAGATAGAATGTATCAACTTGCCAGAGCATGACTTGTGCATCCATCCCGTATGATCGAGACAAATGTTGGGGATAAATGACTTGCCCTGTAGCGCTTTCATTGACAGTATTTACAACAAAAAAATCGGCATGCACACAATCTGTAATTAAGACAACATCACCTTTTTCAAATAAATTTTTTTGGGCGATCGCAATGGCATCATGGGGGTTTTTCATTTCACGTGCCAGATTGGCGCGCTCATAAGCGGCTTTTTCTACCCTAATCACATCGGAAAATCCATAAATGACTGGAATGTCTACCCTCGCGCAAGAGGCCTCGCCGGCTACTTGTATTTGCTTTTTCAACAAATGAAATGCGAGACGAACATTTTCATCCGCTTTGAGTAAATTTTGATGCTCATATTGGCGCTGTTGTTGGTGAAAAAATAATGAATACACTGAAAATAATAAAATACTACTGACAGATAGTACGGATAATAATTCTAATAATGAAAACCCTGCCATTTTTTGCATGGTTATATCCCGCGTTTTAATTGGATTTGTTGTGTTTTAGCCCCACTATTCCATGTCACTGTGATCTGATTTGCATCTAAATGCCCCGATCCATCAGGAAGTAAATGTGCAAGTTCTGCAGCCCATGGCTCTTCATGCGATTGCATGGGAAATAAAATGAACAACGTGGATAAACGATAAGCCTCTAGCACCGCACGATGGGTGTAAACTGATTCCTGTAATTGCAGCCCCGCTAGTAGCTGTAATTGTAAAATACCTAATAATCCCGCAGAAAATAGCGCGAGTGCGATGATGAGTTCCAAAAAGGTAAAGCCGCATTGTTTCATGCGATTAATTTATCATAGATGATATTTGAATGCTATTTAATCTGCAGATCTGATCCAAATAATCAGTGCGGCACTAAAAAGTGCAGTGTTTTTCAAATCAGGGAAGGCAGTTTTATCCTGTGTGTAGGGGCAAGTTAAAGTGTAACCTTGTTTTTCATCACCACTTGCAATACGGCGCACCAACACATCGCCTTGCTCACTTTGCACAATACAATCTTGCCCAATCAACTGCGCAATCTCTTGGCGAAATGATCGCTGACCCGCAACTAAATCATTCGCAAAAATCCGCGGCGCCATTGCATCAT
>CAZPAA010000299.1:0-2047 GCA_964584425.1 uncultured Gammaproteobacteria bacterium
CAGTGAGACATTCGCGGTCAGATCCATTATTTTCTCGCTGGGCGGCGGGTATTTTTTGGTGGTTTTATCGTCGTTATGTCATACCTAACATTCCCAAAGGTGGTATTGGCGCATTTGCTTGTAATCGCGCGTTTAAGGACCAACTTTTACAATTAAATGAACAGCATAGCTCACTGGTAGCGCAGATTTTTTGGTTAGGATTTCGGCGAAAATCGACGGGTTATGTCCGGCGTGCGCGCAAACATGGTCGCTCAGCTTGGACCTTTCGCAATAAGCTGAACTATTTAATGGACAGTATTTTTTCATCCACTGATTTACCTATAAAATTATTGATTCGTTTTGGTGGTGGGACAGCATTATGTGCAGGTTTATTAGGGGTATTGTTAATAGTATTTAAATATTTAGGGTTGATTCTTGTGCCAGGATACACAGGTATTATTTTGGCAATTATTCTTTTTGGCGCGTTAAATATTTTTGGATTGGGTATCGTTGGATCTTATGCTTGGCGCGCGTATGAAAATACAAAAGCACGGCCTTTACAAATTATGATGCGAAAACATCAATTTAATTAATCAAGGAGTATGTTATGAATGCATTAAGCCATGCACATCAAGAGAGGGCTTTTTTTTATTCACCCGCTAGCTTTTTGCATAAGTATAAAACGGAGCTTAGCCAAGGGTTTCTTGATGATTTGGCTGTCGCACAACAACAAGATGATCTGGAAGTTTTTGGTGAAGGTGCCAGGCTTTTTGTCCGCCATTTGAAGTGGGATAGTCAGTTTTTTAATATCCCTACTTACAAAATTATATTTGCAGATTGGGATGACAGTATAATTGTCCCACGAGATAAGCTTGCACAAATCATTCATGCCCTTAAATTAGAACTTTCAGCGCGGCATCCGCATTATTATTTATTTGCAGAAATACCACCAGAAGATTTACCTATGATTCAAGCCATAGGATTTGCAGGGTTAAGATTAGTAGAAACTAAAATAACCTACTTTAATGATTTAAACCGCTTCTCTTGGCCTAAACGTTTTGCTGTACGTGATGCCACTCTAGAAGATATTCCACATTTGCGCCAAGTAGCCAGTGAATCACAGAATCCTTTCGATAGGTATCATGCCGACACCTGTTTTTCAGGCGAGATTGCAAGTGAATACCTGGCTGTTTTCGCTGAAAATTCTGTAAAAGGATTTGCCAACGCGGTTTTGGTTCCGGCGGTGGGTCATGATTTGCCAGGTGCATTTATGACGGGAGATTTAATGTCAGATATTGGTAAATTAATTGGAAAAGATATCGCCAGAGGTACGCTGTCTGCTATTTCTAAAGAGCGTCAAGGCTGGTATTTGCGATTATTGGTTGAGATGTTTTTTTACTACAAACTTCAGGGGGTTCCTTTATTTTATGGCAGCACACAGGCGTCTAACCGAGGGGTCATTCGGGTGCTTGAAAAATTAGGAAGTGAGTATGGAAAAACGTCACATGTTTTTTCTACTTTTCAGTAGCGTTTAATCGAAAAGGAAAGTTTTTAAACATGGAACAACAAAAGTCGATTACTAAAGTTCAAGGCGTGACATTGCATACATTTCCTGAGTATAAGGATGCGCGCGGTGTTTTATCCGTTGGTAATTTTGAACGTGAAATTCCTTTTATCCCCAAACGATTTTTTTATATTTATGGCGTGCCGTCGAATGTTATAAGAGGAGAACATGCTCATTTGCGGTGTCATCAATTTTTAATGGCGCTCAAAGGTAGTGTCAGCGTGATTGCAGATGACGGTCAAACGCGCGAAGAGTTTATTTTAAATCAGCCTAATATAGGTATTTACTTACCGGCAATGACCTGGGGCGTAGAATATCGCTATTCAGCGGATGCTATTTTATTGGTATTTGCTTCTGATTATTATGAACCTGAAGGTTATATTCATGATTATGATGCGTATGTAAAGCAGGTTAAGTCATGAGCTTTCGTGAAAAATTTATTAAGTTTATATGTTCAGGCATTATTAATACCATTGCCACGTATTTTCTTTAGGTTGCTTTATT
>CAZPAA010000300.1:0-2046 GCA_964584425.1 uncultured Gammaproteobacteria bacterium
GACTCGTTGTTAGATTGGTTTTCCGGACTGTTCAAAAAGAAAAATTAAGTAACTAAAAGCAATGGAAATATATCGCAATGGAATTTTCGCAGGAACGCCGACAGAAGAAAATCGTCAGCATTATGTTTTCAGGTATGACGACAATTATTTTAACGATGCGGGCAAACCGGCAATCAGTTTAACACTACCAAAAACACAAAAAGAATACAGTAGCGAATTTTTGTTTCCGTTTTTCTTCAATATGCTGAGTGAAGGAGTAAACAGAAAATTGCAAAGCACACAATTGCGAATTGACGAAGAAGATAATTTCGGGTTGCTTGCAGCCACAGCACAATATGATACGATAGGAGCAGTAACCGTAAAACCAATAATGTCAAAATGAATTTAGATGAATTGAAATATTGTCCGGGAACTTTGGCTGAAGGTTTTTCTACTTACAGTCCAAGCTGTTTACGGAATTTATTTAATGGTAAAAAGGTAAATCATGTTTTGCCTTATGAGCAGCCACAGCAAAGTGAAGAAGTTGCGGAGCAATTCATGGAAAACCGTAAACGCATATCCATATCAGGTGTGCAGGAGAAACTGAGTTTGCTTTTGGAGAAAAATGTATTGCGATTAACGAAGGAAGGAGAACAGGGAACATACATACTCAAACCGATACCGAGAGATTTGAAAAAGGTTGACCAGGTTCCTGCCAACGAACATTTGACTATGCAAATAGCCAGACAAGTGTATGGGCTTAATACGGCAGAAAATGCTATGATATTTTTTAAGAACGGCTCGCCAGCTTATATCACCAAGCGATTTGATGTAAAAGAAGACGGAAGCAAATGGGGTAAAGAAGATTTTGCAACATTGGCAGGAAAAACAAAAGACAATGCAGGAGCAAATTTTAAGTATGAATACAGCTATGAGGAAGCCGGACAGTTGATACAGAAATATGTTCCGGCATGGAGGATAGAAATAGAAAAATATTTTTCGCTTGTGGTATTTAATTTTTTGTTTTCAAATGGTGATGCTCACTTGAAAAACTTCTCCTTGCTTGAATCATCCAAAGGTGATTACTTACTAAGTCCGGCTTATGACTTAGTAAATACAAAACTGCATGTGGTCGATACAGATTTTGCATTAGACAAAGGATTGTTTGCAGATAATTTCAAAAGTGACCACTATAAAAAAAGCGAACACCCAGCTAAAAGTGACTTTTCGGAATTTGCAAAGCGAATAGGAGTTACCGAAAGCAGATTTGAAAAATTGCTCAATCCATTTTTAGATAAGAAACCTTTAATGGAAACCTTGGTAAGCCGTTCATTCTTAACTGATGCTAACATGAGAGGGTATTTGCTGATGTATAATACAAAAAGAAATTATTTAATAGCTTAATGAGATTGAAACACGAAGATATTACAGAAGCACGAACCGCTAACAAGGTATTGTCAAAAGTGGGGGTGACGGGCTTCTATGACAGTTTAGTGCTTAACCGAACTTTAGTTTTTCAAATCAACAGTAGTGCTAAAAATCCCCACCATCGGCAATACCTGGCCGTTAGCTGCCATTATATTGAACTTTCATTGTCAAAGAAACCAGGAAATATTGCATCAATTTTTGTCCTGCTCGAAATCGGAGTCGGTATTATGGTGGGTATTATTTATATTAATAGTCTAGGCGAACCTGAGTCCTCCTTATTGGACTCAATCCTCAATTTTTATATTGTATTAAACTCAATATTTTTTGGAATAACTGTTTTGTTGGGAGCGATAACCAGCTTTCTGATAAAAAGAACTGCTAGAATACTAATTGCGATCCTCTTATCGTTGGCAGGGGGAATTGGACTCTTAATCGTTCATGCCTTAATAATACCAGTACCAATATTTAGTTTTTTTCCCCTTTTTGGTTTTATTATTGGGTTCAATTACTATCTCCTTAAAGGAACAAACAGTAAAAAGGAAAATGCTACCATTTGATTGATTGATAATAACGGCAGCTAACATCGGTTTGGCGCTATGCCTGACCTGGTCGTCGCAGCTTTCCGGAAAATTTAAGCTG
>CAZPAA010000301.1:0-2015 GCA_964584425.1 uncultured Gammaproteobacteria bacterium
TTTTTTTAGAAATAAAACGTTGCATTTTTTTTTATATAACAATTTGATTTTTATGTGTTTTTATTTTTAACAGCCATGCTCGGCCTAAAAAGCCATCCTTAGGCTATTTATTTACCTCATTTTCTCATAAGATACACACATAGTTATCCACAGCCCTAGGAAGCGATGCAGCCAAAGCCTATCATTGTTGATTTTACCTCGCCAAAATCGTTATATCGGTTACGCACATCGACTTTACGCGACCCACTGTTGCGCGCCATCGGTTTAAAATCCCATATGGGTTTAACGGTATTAGATGCCACCGCGGGGTTTGGGCAAGATGCTTGTCTGATGGCTTATCATGGTGCACGGGTGATCATGCTGGAGCGCGAAGTTGCGATGGGGACTTTATTACAAGCAGGATTGACTCGCGCGCAAACGGCGGGGGAGTTGATGGAAGTTGCGCAGCAAATGTCGTTAATCACTATCGATGCAAAACAATATTTACGGCAGTTAAATCCTGAGGAATATCCGGATGTGATTTATTTAGATCCGATGTTTGTGCATCATAAAAAATCTGCATTACCGAATAAGAATATGCAGTTTTTGCAAAATTTGAGTGATGATTCGGATGCGGATGAATTGTTAAGTCTTGCATTGACGCGCGCGCGAATTCGTGTCGTGGTTAAGCGTGCGCATAATGCATCGTTACTTGGGAATGTAAAACCCAGTATGAGCATTCGTAGTAAATTGTTGCGATGGGATGTTTTTTTATTTCATTCTTAAGTGTATGTAAAAAAATTGAAACGAGTTTGTCACCCCGCAACAAGTGCGGGGCAAGTTTTGTGGGGTGACAGCGATACATGAAATTACGCCTGGCCACTTGGGCTTAGGCGAGATCTTTTGCTGCTGCGTTCATCATCATTATTGTTATTGTGATTAGCATTGTTATTCGCATTATTATTTTCTTCTCGCGCGCTCTTTGTATATTTTTTATATTGAGGACGTGATTCACTACTAAATACTCCAGGATCTGGTGGTGCGAGTGTGTGCGCTGTGACTAGATGAGGGGTTTCGGCCTTCTCTGTTTGGCCATCAATATCAACATCATTGTTATTGTTTTGCGTTGACGCCGCTTGCACGGGGGCGTCTTGGTGAGAAACGACAGGCATGGTGCTTACTTTTTGAGTGATTTTTTCTAATTCCGCTTTTTCCTCACTGAACTTTTTAAGATAAGCCTGCGCTTTTTTAATGCTGTTTCGTAGCTCTCCTTCAGTTTTAAGCAGTTTTTGTTTTTCCTCAGGGTTTGGAATCGACACGGCAAGAGAAGCGGATGTTTTGTGGAGGTTTTCTGAAAGGCGAGTCAATTTTTTATTCAAGCTCTCTTCAACATCAGCAAATTTTTCTTTGGCCAACTCTAAACTGTCTTTTACAACACGCGCTTGAAACTTGGATATGCTCGTGGCGTTTCCAAGTATTGTTCTGATTCTAAACAATTCTAAACATCCTTCGTGAAAATGAAGTATGCCTTGTTGCTCGGTAAGCAATACTACCCATTGTTGTGTGATCACCGTATGTGGATGATTAGGTCCTAATTTTTCCTCGCGGATTTTTTTTGACTCCACCAAACATCTACGCGCAGCGTTAAATTTTTCTGGGAGAATATTGAGCGCGAGCTCTCCTTCATGCACCGTGCTTGGAACAAAATCAGGAGATAATTTTGCAATGATCTGATTCCCGGCAGTAAAATACAAAGCGCCTAAATTATTTAAGGTGGATGCCGTATTAGGATGATCTTCTCCAAGCGCTGCTTGAGTGATCTCAAGCGATTGCTTGAAAAGTGTTTCAGCTTTATCATAACGACCTTTACGATTATAAAGAGAAGCTAAATTGTTTAAGGTCGCAGCCAGTTTAGGATGTGATTTACCCAAATGAGCTTCCAAAATAGCCAAGACTTTTTTATATAATGGCTTTGCTTCATCGAATTTTTTTTGATCAACATATAAAGTAGCAAGGTTATTTAAAATATTCGCAAA
>CAZPAA010000302.1:0-2010 GCA_964584425.1 uncultured Gammaproteobacteria bacterium
TGGCCGTAGACGTATTGGGAAAAACACCATGATTGAGGCGTTTAGCAAACCCCTGATACTCTACAAATTTACAGGTTTAGCGCCATTTCCAGGCATGAACGCACAATCGCAGCGCGATGAATTCTGCCGAAAATTAGAAGAAATATTTGGTTTATTTGGCATTAGAAATGATGATTGGGGCACATTATTTACTGTGTTGGCAAAAAAGGTTGAAAACAGGGCAGTGGTTATTTTATTTGATGAAATTTCTTGGATGGCTACTGGGGACAATTCTTTTCTGAGTAAATTAAAAACAGTATGGGATGATTATTTTTCTAAAAATAAAAAACTTATGTTGGTATTATGCGGCTCAGTATCATCATGGATTGAAGAGAATATTTTGAGCAATACAGGATATTTAGGACGACCCACATGGTCTATTAGATTAGATGAGCTCCCTTTGAATAAGTGTAATGAGTTTTGGCAGGATAAAAATAATGCTATTTCAGCATTTGAAAGGCTAAAAGTATTAGCAGTAACCGGCGGCGTGCCGCGTTATTTGGAACTGATCAATCCCATCATGCCGGCTGAAAAAAATATACAGCACCTTTGTTTCAACAAAAATGCGCCTCTTTATAAAGAATTTGAATATATTTTTGGCGATATTTATCGAGAAAAATCTATTAAATATCAAACGATAGTGTCTTGCTTAAACGATGGTTCAAAATCGCGAGAAGAAATCAGTAAAAAAACAGGTATTCCCGAGGCGGGGGATTTGAGTCAATATTTAACGGATTTGGAATTGGGTGGATTTATTCAAAGAGATTATACGTGGATCTTAAATACAGGAAAATCCTCAAAACTCAGCAAATATCGATTAAAAGATAATTATACGCGCTTTTATCTCAAGTACATCTTGCCCAATAAGGCTAATATCGAGAAAGGTATTTTTGCTGATACTTCTTTATCAAGCTTGCGTGCCTGGAATAGTATTATCGCGCTTCAATTTGAAAATTTGATTTGTAATAATCTGAAGTTGTTGACGAAAGCGCTTGATATTAAAACCCAAGATATTGTTTTTGCGAATCCTTATTTTCAGCGTAAGACCAATAGGCAAGAAGCGCTACAAATTGATTATATGATACAGATTAAGCAAGATACGATTTATATTTGTGAAATCAAATTTACTCGCGATCCGATTGGCATAAATATTATTGATGAAGTAACAACAAAAGCCGCTAAATTGGCTTTGCCTAAGCATATGTCTAAACGATATGTTTTGATTCATGTCAATGGTGTGAGTGATGCGTTGTTAGATGAGCAGTTTTTTCATTATATGATTGATTTTCGGGCATTTTTAGAGGTTTGAAGCAAGAGGCAATGGTTGATAGCTTTACATTAAAGGCTGGGTTGGATATACTAAAAAGTAAGCAAACATAACTTACCGAGGGCTTTATGAGAAGTGCAATAACCTTAAATGATAAAGCGATAGTATCCTCCAAGGGGCAGGTAGTGATCCCACGTGGCCTACGCGAAGCGATGGGCATTCATGCCGGTACGGAATTGATTTTTTCTAGAGAAAAAGAGGATACTATACAAATAAAAATCCAATCCCGTAAAATAAAAAATTTTTTCGGTCGCGGGAAGGGCTATGTTTCTAAACCATTATCGTTAGCGGAAATGGATGCTGCGATTATGCAAGCCGTATTAGAAAATGATCAAGAAGTAGGAGATCACAAGGATGATAGGCGTTGATACCAATGTGTTATTGCGCACGCATTTAGAAGATGACATTAAAAGTGCAACCATTGCACAAAAATTCTTAAACAAAATTGCCGCAGAAAAAAAATTATTTATTTCTTCATATGCACTATTAGAAATGGTATGGGTTCTCAAAACCCTAAAAGTTCCAAGAGAAATCATTGCTGAATCTTTACTGGATTTGCTCGATTCCCCAGGCATTGTCGTAGGCAATCGAGAAATGATCTTAAATGCCATCGCCTATTATCAAAAAGGCCAAGCAGATTTTGG
>CAZPAA010000303.1:0-2008 GCA_964584425.1 uncultured Gammaproteobacteria bacterium
TTCTTGTTTTAATTGCTGATATTGTTGTTGCAAGTGGGCATTGTTTTCTTGCAATGTTTGTAGTTGTACTTTGAGCTCAGCTACGGTTTGTTCTAAATTTTGCTTGATAGGCTCAACCTGATCTCGTGCTTCTTGGATAACATGTGCCCAAAGTCCTTTCATGGTCAGGACAATACTTTCTGGCAGGATTTCTTCCGTATTGACTGATTTAGACGGAATGTTATTATTGCGCCAATTTCTCAAATGCATGGCAATCGTAGTGCTACTCCCAGTTCCAGTAATAAAGCGGACGTTTTCAATAGTATCATTTTTCCCTTCAGCCTTTAATTGCTCAGCAGCTCGAGCAACTTCTTCATAACTAATCCCTGTCCGCGCCATGGCTTTTTTCCTTTCCTTAAATAAAATCCAAGGTTGAATTTATTACGTAATACATCAAACGTCAGATAGCGTCTATTATAGCGAATTAAGCTGGGTTTGTATAACAATGGTTAGCCTAAAGATAAGGCGCTTGATTGCGCAATTCCCTGTGGTAATGAACAATTATGTTCGCTAGCTGCGTTAAAACAATGCTTAGAAGTATCTGGTACACTAAGGGACCTACTTTTAGGCGGATATATGCGAATAATCTTATTAAGGCGGGGATTCGCAACAGCAGCCAGTCGTGATGGGCATCATTCTCAGCAATTATGTGATCTTTTGAAGGAAACGGTTAAATGAAATATTCTGGTTCATGTCATTGCCAAGCGATTTCGTTTGAATGCGAGTTTGAGCTCAGCAAACCTTGCCTATGCAATTGCTCCTATTGTAGTAAGCGCAATTCAATTGTACATGTCGCAGATACTGTAAAAATATCGAGTGGCGCAGATAATCTAAAATGCTACCGCTTTAACAACTTGAAAGGAGAGCATTATTTTTGCAGTGATTGTGGAATTTTTATTTATTTAATTCCTCCGGCACCTATTTTTCCTTATGCCGTTAATCTTTGTGCACTGGATAATTGTGATTGGCAAAACTTTCCTATGCATTATTTTGATGGTAAACAGCTGTGATTTAAGTATGGTTTTTCTGAAATTTAAAATCCGATTGTGTATTTTTAAAAATATTGGGATTGAATGATTCAACAGTAACGCGATATTTTTTCCCTGGAAATTTTTCTGATTGCGTAATTTTCCCAGAAGATATGTTTAAAGAGTATTTGGATTCTTGCAGATTTTTAACTATCAGCTTGGCTTCCTCTATCGTCGCAGTTAAAATCCAATAAAATTGACTATTTTGGCTAAAATTAAATTCTTGTGAAGTAAGCATATACAGTATTTGAGGACAAGATAAAGTTGTTACCGGTGAGGTGGAAGAAGATGAACAAGCTGAAAATTTATTTTGTTTTTCCGCTGCAGATTGAGCCTCTAAAGTTTTGAGTCCTATCATCTGCTTCATATATAATAAAATTAGGTTTGGAAAATTAAATTGCGTGGACAGTGAAACAGCTTTTTGACAATGGTAAATCGCCTCTGCATACTCTTCATTAAAGCCTAAGACTTCGCTGAGTTCTCCTTCAAGCATAGCCATGCTTTCTTGTAAATCTATAATTCTTCCTTGATTTTTTTCAAGACCTAGCAATGTAGTTAATTTTTCTATGATTTCTTTTAACAACTTAATATTACTTTTATGCTCTTTTTCTTCTTTTGTTCTAATAAAATTTTGTTTGAAAAAAACAATTTGGCGGTAGTCAGAATCATATGCAAATAAATTGACTTCATTTAATACGCTTTGAAAATTTGTAGTCAAGCGGACCATTTTATCAACATTAAACTGCACGGAATTATTTGCACAATATCCTGAGGGCGGGATTTGTGGCATATTGGATGACTCATAATACATTCTTCTTGACGTTGCAATAGGCATCAGCCATGGTTTACTTAATTCCAATGGCATACTTTCATGTAGTTGCCTCAAAGATGCAAGCACCGATTTTTCTGTAACAGGTTTTAAACCAAGTCCAAATCCCATA
>CAZPAA010000304.1:0-1997 GCA_964584425.1 uncultured Gammaproteobacteria bacterium
CAGTTTTAGAAATTTTTACTCCATATTGACACTTTTTCTCTGTCATAAAAATTTGCAAAGATTTTAATCGACCGGTTACCCCTGCTTTGACTTCGATGGGGATGATACGCTGCCCTAGCGTGGTCAAAAAGTCTATTTCAGCTTGAGAGGATTTAGTGTCGCGAGACCAATAATAAAGTCTATTTTCTTCAAATGGATCTTGATAAGCCATCATTTCTTGTCCTACGAATTGTTCAGTGATAGCGCCGGCATCAATCAGTTGTAGATCATTTTCTACTAATAAATTAAGATCGACATAATGCGCACGTTTCACTAAGCCTACATCTAAAAATAGTAATTTAAATTTATTTTCATTAACGAGTGACTCCAGAGGTATGCCAGATGCTTGTGAAGCAAATATAGGATAAATAACGCCGGCTAAACTTAAATCTTCTATCGCACGTTTTAAATCGCGAGATCGCATATCCGGCTCAATCCGCGCATATTTAATTTGCTCCCCAATCAATGCAGGAGTGCGTGCAAATACTTTTTGCAAATATTTATGTTGTGCTTGGCTTGCGTATTTGCCAAAATCATTGCGATAAGTGCTGAGCAAAACGGTTTGCATTTCCTGACATTGCATTAGATTTTTTTTCACAAGATAACTTTGAATCGCAGCAGGCATGCCACCAATAGTCATATATTCATGCACTAAAAATAATAAGCGCTGATGAATAGCGATTGGAATCGTATCATGGCAGTGCGTATTTTTAATAAAATCAACGAGATTATCTTCCTTTGTTGCCATTAAATATTCAATAAATGACAAAGGTCTCAAATAAAAATATTGGACTCGCCCAACAGGCATTTGAAAATTTTCTTCTCGCAAAGCAAATTCTAATAATGATCCCGCGCCAATGACATGCAGTGCCGGCATTTTTTCTTTAAAATAGCGCAGTGCCATAATAGCCCTTGGGCATTGTTGAATTTCATCGAAAAATAATAATGTTTTACCCGGTTCAATTTTTTGGCGAGTGAGTGCACTGAGCTCATTGATAATTTGTTGTGGCTCTAGTGAATGGAAACATTCATTGTATTGCGGCTCTAATTCAAAATTAATATTGACCATATTGGCAAAGCATTCCTGCCCAAAGGTATCGACCAAGTAGGTTTTACCCACTTGCCGAGCACCTCGTATAAGTAGGGGTAAACGCTGTTCTGATTGCTGCCATTTTTGCAGCCTTTGCATCGCTGTTCGTTTCAATCTGGCCTCCATGTTTGTATAATAGCCAAAGTTTGGCTATTATACAAGGTTATTTTAGCCAAAAGTTGGCTATTTTTCCCAAAATGGAGCTTTTACTAATCGTAATGAGTAATGTGACAGGGTGCTTCAAGATGACTTTTTACGCTTGTGGTGCATGATATTATTCAGCGTTTCCACCATCAGCGAGAAGAACAGGGCAAAGTAAATATACCCGCGCGGGATATGGAAGGATAAGCCATCGGCAATCAACACCACGCCGATTAATAATAAAAAGCTTAACGCTAGCATTTTTATCGTTGGGTATTTTTGAATAAAATAATGGATATGTTCGCTGGCCAGCATCATCACAATCACTGCGATAATAATCGCAATGGCCATAATCACAAAATGATCCGTTAAGCCCACCGCAGTCAAAATACTATCGAGTGAAAAAATAATATCAAAAATCGCAATTTGCGTGATCACCATGCCAAGACTCGCATATTTCTTGAGGATTGCAACGCGGCCGGCATTATCAATTTCTTTATGAATTTCCAGCGTGCCTTTGACCAATAAAAATAATCCGCCGAAAAATAAAAATAAATCTCGGAAAGAAAAACCATGGGAAAAAAGAGTAAATAATGGATCGGTGAGATGAATCAGCCAGACCGCGGAAGCTAATAATAATAAACGCGTGATCAACGCAAAAAATAAGCCGAGTCGTCTGGCCATTTTTTGTTGTTCTTCTGGCAAGCGTGAACTTAAAATAGAAATA
>CAZPAA010000305.1:0-1991 GCA_964584425.1 uncultured Gammaproteobacteria bacterium
GAGTAAACGCGCTTGTTTTTGATCAAAGTCAAAGATACCCCTTAAGCGCGTCGGCGCGCACAAGCATGTCTTTTAATTGTTCAAGTAGCGCGTTAGCTTCGATCATAAATTTTTCGCAACCGTTTCCCAGTTGACCAAATTCCAAAATGCACCTAAATATTCAGGGCGTGCATTGCGATAGTCTATATAATAAGCATGTTCCCACACATCGCAGGTTAACAACGCAGTTTTGCCTTCGGTCATGGGGGTGCCGGCATTAGAGGTACTAACAATTTCTAATTTACCTTCAGGCGTTTTGACTAACCAGGCCCAGCCGGAACCAAAGGTACCTATCGCGCATTTGGTAAACGCTTCTTTAAAGTTTGCGAATGAGCCGAAAGCGCCAATAATCACTTCACGCGCTGCACCGGTGGGCTCGCCGCCGCCATTTGGGCTTAAGCAATGCCAGTAGAATGTGTGATTCCAGACCTGTGCGGCGTTATTAAAAATCCCGCCGGTGGATTTTTCAATGATTTCTTCTAGGGTTTGATTCGCAAATTCAGTATTCGGAATTAAGCTGTTCAAATTATTCACATAAGCTTGATGATGCTTGCCGTAGTGATATTGCAGTGTTTCTGCGCTGATATGCGGTTGCAGCGCGTCTTGCGCGTAAGGCAATGCAGGTAGGGTGAAACTCATAATCGGCTCCTTGTGTTTTTTTGTTCAATTGCGATAAGATAGCATAACTTTTTACAAACAGGTATGCGTATGAACACCCTTGAAACCATTAAACAGCAAATCGCGCAAAATAAAATCATTCTATATATGAAGGGCACGCCTGATTTTCCACAGTGCGGTTTTTCTGGGCGCGCGGTGCAATTACTCAACGCTTGCGGTATTGAGCATTTTGCACATGTGAATATTTTGGAGCATCCGGATATACGCCAAACCTTGCCGCAATATGCGAATTGGCCCACGTTTCCGCAATTATATGTGGAAGGGGAGTTAATTGGTGGCTGCGATATTATGCAAAATTTGTTTGATGAGGGTGAGTTGCAGAAGATAGTGCAGTAGTTGAGATCCCCCTTTGAAAAAGGGGGTGCCCGCGTCTAGCGGGGGATTTAGAGATGCCTGTTTTACACGGAAATCTTTAAATCCCCCTACCCCCCTTTTTCAAAGGGGGAACAAGAAAAGGAATTTAATTATGTCCACACTGATGTCTACTTATCAGCCATTGCCAATCACGATTGAACGTGGTGCGGGGATGTGGTTATATGATACTAACGGCAAGCGATATCTGGATGCCTTTGCTGGGATTGCTGTGTGTAATTTGGGGCATTGTCATCCTAAAGTTGTTGAAGCTATACAGCAGCAAGCTGCAACCCTCATGCATACTTCCAATATTCTCACCATTGCCAATCAAGAAAAATTGGCCAATCAATTAACTGCGCTGGTGCAAATGGAAAAAGCATTTTTTTGCAACAGCGGTGCTGAAGCGAATGAATGTGCGATTAAACTGGCAAGACTTTATGGTCATCAGCGTGACATTCAAAATCCCAGCATTATTGTGATGGAAAATGCCTTTCATGGCCGCACATTAGCCACCATTGCTGCGGGTGGTTCGCGCAAGGCGCAAGCGGGTTTTGAGCCGCTGGTCTCTGGATTTTTACGCGCACCGTTTGATGATTTAGATGCGCTGCACAAAATTGCTGCCAATCATCCCGAAGTTGTTGCGATTTTATTAGAGCCAGTACAAGGTGAAGGCGGCATTCGCACACCTCATCCGCACTATTTAGCCAAAGTGCGTGAACTGTGTGATCAACATAAATGGTTGATGATGGTGGATGAAGTCCAAACCGGTATGGGCCGCACGGGGAAATTATTTGCGTTTCAACATGCGAATATTATTCCGGATGTTTTGGCACTTGCGAAAAGTTTAGGCAATGGTTTTCCGATTGGTGCATGCTTATCTGCCGGGCTTAAAGATCTTGCGCTTCATCGCGCTCATCTGC
>CAZPAA010000306.1:0-1952 GCA_964584425.1 uncultured Gammaproteobacteria bacterium
TAAAACACTGACATTTCCTAAATTAGAAAATCTGACCCTGACATTAGGTGTTTTCTCGATATACAACGAACTGTTATTTCTGAAGAAAGAAAATATGCCGATGTTAAAGCATTTAACACTTAAACATATCATTGATCATGGTTTTGATCGAACTTATGTTCGTCGAAATACAATATTATTTTTTTTGGGAACAATTTGCGGGCCGTGGGTCGAGCCGCATGCAACCATTACATTTTTTCGAATTATGGAGAGCAAAATTAAATTTGAATCTTTGACACTGCATCGATTTATAACCAATAACGAAAAAAAAAATCAGTATTTTGAGAAAAATTTATGCGTCATTGGAATAACATGGTCAGATACTTTCTCTGAATTAAAGCATTTAGAAATCACTCAAAGCGATTTTCCACTTGATTTTCTATTTAAAATCCTAGATGCAGCGCCTAACCTTGAAACGTTAATACTCGACAATTATGTCCAATTGCCTGCGCTTAAAAAGAATATGGGAAAACTTAATCAGTATCCCATATTATTAGCCGCAGTAAAAAACGCAGCTTATGATCCAGAGGTGATAGGAACGCTTACTACACAAATAGATTATATTCCGAATAACCAACCAGAAACTAGCTCATCAAGTTTTACTTTCGCTAGCAAATCCACTTCAGGTGTTGAAAATCTGACCAGTAACACAGGACCAGGTAAAGCAAAAATATCCTCTGTTGAAATATTTACTCCTCTTGGCGATGCGCCTTCAATACCTCCTGCAGGTACTCGCCTCTTCCCTTACCAAGATGCAATCCCATCTAAAACCAACCAGCAGATTCATTACGTGCACCACCCTGATCTCAAATTACAAGCACCGCCCAAAACATTAAAAATATTTACTCATAAAAATGATTTTGCCGCGGCATTATATACAACCCCAAAAGCATCTGATCGATACCGATATTATGGGTGTAGTCCTGACGCCATTATGTTAACCCCGCATATTCCATTTCCTGTCCAATCCATCAGCGGGAATGAAATTTTAAAAGGTATTTATCTTGACACACAAATGAAGGAACATGTAAAAATTGAATATTCCCCAGTAACACGATTTTTTTATTTAATCGCATCACAAGCAGGTCAGGTAATCATACACAATATAGTGGATAAACCTAAAGTTGAACCCACCGTCGATGCGCCAGCTGAAATTTTAGCATTGGCTGCCCAGTACAATGAAAGTCATGAAGAACTGGACTGGAATGAACATATCGATAAAAATGCGGATGAAATTATTACTTTGATTAGTAAAGAAAAAAAAGGTCGATGTCAACTGCGTGCGATTGCTTTTAATAAAGATGCAAATCAACGATTTCCAAAAGTGATAAAACAAATTATCCGCGTTCCTGGCGTGCATTCTTATATAGAAATCATGGATGAAAAATATACTCAAGTGTTACAAGTTGGCGGCGTACCCGCCGAAATGGAAATCAAATCCAATACAAATCGTCTCGATTTTAATCAAATTCAAGAAATTGCTGAACATGATGATAAGCCTGAAGAAACCACTCAACCCTTTGCAACACACCCAGCACAACCACCCAAACCAATTTCTATATCCACCGAAAGTATTAGGCCACCGCGTTTAGATCCAAGCTATAATCTCAGCCTATTTACCCAACATGCTTCACCAGCAAGAACAGTTGAACAATTGCTCGCATTACGTAAAAAAATATTTGAAAACCCTGGTAAAAATTATCGCATTATCAGCGAAACATCCGATCATATCCCACTGATTAGTGTGGTATTACAACAAGAGCCAAAACAAAATTTCTTCTTTATTGACAAACGTTGGCAATTGCGTTGTTTAGGCAATTTAACAAAATTTACTGATCACGACGGAACAGATACTACGGTAGTCTTTCATGAGGGCCTAGGCGCCTCTTTGTCTGATTTTTTATATCGCAGGC
>CAZPAA010000307.1:0-1945 GCA_964584425.1 uncultured Gammaproteobacteria bacterium
ATTTTGCAGCATCGTGATATACCCATGATAATTGGCATCCTCAGATTTATTATTATCGTATTTATAGCCTTTAATCCCTTTACCGCCGCCACCGGCGTCAGCTTTGTTCATCACATCACCGCCCATTTTTCTGACTTCTTGAAAATCTGCCCAGGTGGGATCATATAGGGAATGGTCTTTCCTGTAACCAGCATTCATAAACGCTAATAATTCTGCACTTCTACAAGGGGTGTTCCCAAAAAATTTTGGATTATATTTTCTTGTTTCATTCGAGAGTTTATCAATGAGTTTACGTAAAGAATATTTACCACCCGCCTCTGCCATCGCAGCGCCGGGAGGGCCTACAAATTTAACTTTTTGGGTTTCACCCAATTTTTCGACCTTTTTCACAAATTCAGCATCTTCGGATAATAAGCCCCAGCCGGGATGTAAATAGTGGGTGTCATTGGGATTGGCTTTTGCGCGTTGTTCCAATACATTCAAAACCCCTTGATGATAGGTGTAACTTTGAATTTCTAGGGTTTCACCTGGCAAGGCATTTTCAATTAGCGTGGTGTCGTGATCATCTTTGGTATAAAGCACCAGCACTCTGCAGCCCATTTGTTTGAGGTCTGTATATAATTTAACGGCGCAGCCAGAGCGGTTATCAATAATGTGCAATTCATTCTCATGGCCTTGTTTCGCAAAGTCGGTGAGAATGAGCGGCTTACCATGAAAACCGCAGCGAGAAAGATGTGACATCAAGTCGGTTTGGGTATTTAATACCGGGTCGGACTTGGCTACGGCTTCTTGCATAGACTTTTTCTTTTGTAAGACAAGTACGCTTAGCTTCTGCTCCCCCTCTCTTAACACTTCTAATTTTTTATCGGGTGATGGAAGAAAATCCTTGCCAAGGGGTAATTGATCAGTAAGGTTGGACTGTTTTTCTTCTTTTACGTATTGGGCTAAAATTCTACCTTCAGTGACTTCGCTGCCGGATGTCACTAAAATTTTGTCGATATAACCGCTGCGCGTTGCGTAAACGGGTTTTTGCATTTTCATCGCTTCCATCACAAACAATTCTTGCCCTTCTTTCACGTAAATAGGCAGTTTATTTGGATCGATCATCACTTTGATAATCGTGCCTGGCATAGCCGTGCTCACTGACATTTTTTTGAGTTCTTTCCATTGAGATTTGATTGTCTTATCAAATTTATTTTGAGTGAATTCTTGTAGATATTCTCTCACCAGATCTAAGCGTCTTTCGTCCGTTAAAAGAAAATCTTTACCTGAACGTTTTTTGATTTGGATGGCCCGCATTTCCAGATTATATAAATTTTCTGTGATCTGATCGATTGATAATTTGGTAGCATTTTGCTCGAGATAGGCGAGTACACGGATCATTATCTGCACGGCTTCATGCGATAATGCAAGCTCTCGAAATTCGCGCATTATTTGTGGCGTGAGTTTATTTTTCTTTAGGCCCTCATTGTAGAGTCGCTCCAGTTCATCCAGCATGGGATTTCTGCCATCAATGAATTTACGCATTAAATGATGATAATTCTCTTTGTCTTCTGGATCGGGCTCACGGTACCAATATTTTTCTACGGCATCGCGCAGCTTTTCTGGTTTGCCTAATTCTAGTGCCCAAGTGGTATAGGTTTGTAAAGTTTTTGCTTCAAGCTCAGTAACAATTTTTTCAACTTTTGCAGTATCATCAATCACTTTTGAAATAACAGCACGTGCTGTATCTTGCCATTGGCCGTGGCTGCCATCAGGGCGCTCATAAATTGCACGCTGTGTTAAGAGGGAACTGATTAATTCATTAATCACAGCTGCGTCTTTGATATAAGTCTGCAATATCGCTCGTGCTTGGGTCGGTTGTGCTTTGATTTGACCTTCGGCTAATAATTGAGTAGAGATTCTTTTTTCTGCCGGTACTTTTGCTGGGATCTATTCAGGTTTT
>CAZPAA010000308.1:0-1945 GCA_964584425.1 uncultured Gammaproteobacteria bacterium
AAACCCTGTGGGTTGTAAACCGAAGGATCTTCCGATTGGTGTGAAAATTAAATCCCCTGAACCGCATGTCATCCCCAATTATCAAAGCTGTTTATTGGTCAAATTCCCAGTTCAATCTAACCATGGTGCCATCGTGAGATTGGTTGATGCTGCAGGCAATGACTTCCCAGCAGGCACCACCATTGAAGCGGTGAATAAAGAGAATACAATGATGGTGGCTGATGCGGGTGAGGCCTACTTAACGCAGCTGGAAGAAGGCAACAATATGTTTACAGTTAATCTGCATGGTAGAGAATGCACATTCTCAGTGGACTTCCAAATTTCAGATGATCCGTTACCTGATTTAGGTACAATGACTTGTAAGGAATAATGGCTATGTTATTGCGTAAAATATTCGGTGTATTAATGATCTATGGTTTTTCTGTTAGTACATTTGCTGCATGCGGAATCGATGCAAATAATTCTATTAATTTTGGATCTTATAATCCATTTGATAGACAAGCAAAGAGTAGTACGGGGCAAATCAGCGTGACGTGTGATACCAGTTTTACATTATCTTTAAATCCAGGCAGCAGTACAGATTATTCACAACGTGCGATGAGAATGGGCAGCAATGTGTTGCGTTATAATTTATTTTTAAACGCATCACAAACGATCATTTGGGGAGACGGCACATCTAGCACCCAAGTCATTAATGGCAGTGGCTGTGTAGAAGCCTGTCAATATACCGTTTATGGTCGGATCGCTGCCGGGCAGACAAGAGCAACGCCTGGGATTTATTCTGATAGCATTACGGCTACGCTTAACTTTTAGGGAAGCCCCTTCCCAAGCCATTACGCTGTAAATGCGCGGGAAATATGCTCTAAAAGCTCGGTGGGAATGCTGTGCGCGTATTGGCCGTGTAGGACGTGTGGTTTGCCGATATCATTTAATAAAACGCAATAGATTTTTTGATCTTGAACTTTTTTATCCATTTTGAAGTAATTGGCAATATCGCTGTCTTCTAAATGGCTGGGGAGCTGTAAGGGCACATCGTGAATGCATAGGGCTTGGGTGATTTCATCAATGACGGATTTATCAAGTAAACCTAATTCTGCAGAAAAATAGCCTTCGATGATCATGCCTAACGCCACAGCTTCACCATGTCTGATTTGATAGTGGCTTGCGGCTTCGATGGCGTGACCGACGGTATGGCCAAAATTAAGCAATTTGCGCATGTTTTTTTCTTCTTCATCGTGCTCGACAATAATGCGCTTAATATCACAACTGCGATAAATCATTTTTTGTAAATTGTCTTTATCGTGCACTTCAAGCGGATGTTCTAATAATTCGTGAAATAAATTTTTATCGGCAATAATCGCATGTTTAATCAGCTCGACTACGCCATTACTGAATTCTTCTTTGGGCAGTGTTGAGAGAAAATGCACATCGATATAGACCCGTTTAGGTTGGGTAAAAGTTCCAATTAAATTTTTTCCGTGTGGTGTGTTGATGCCTGTTTTACCGCCGATACTGGCATCAACCATGGCGAGTAATGTGGTGGGAATATAAATCACAGGAATGCCACGACAATAAGTAGCCGCAACAAATCCGGCAACGTCAGTGACGATGCCGCCGCCTAATGCTACCACTAAGGTATCACGCATGCATTGGTGGTTGAGCATTTCATCTTCGAGGATCGCGACGGTTTCACGGGTTTTATGTGCTTCGCCTGGGGGAAAGCTAAGTAAATATACGGGTAAGCCGGTTTGTAATAATAATTCTTTGAGTTTTTCGCCATACAATTTGTTCACCGTATCATCGGTGATGATCACGATTTTATTTGCGAGTGTTTTACAATATTCGATTAAAATATCACTTTTAAATAGATCTTGAATAAAATCGATATCGTAACTGTTTTGAGTTTTTACATGTAATTGCATGATAATGCTCCTTTATAATTTAA
>CAZPAA010000309.1:0-1943 GCA_964584425.1 uncultured Gammaproteobacteria bacterium
TGGTTTTCCAGGGGCGTTGTAGAATAAATAATAATACTTCACGGTATTTTTTATAAAATGGCGTGTCGTAATTTTCTTCACTGGCGTCTACTCGCATAAATTTTACGCACAACAATGGAATCAAAGTTAAAGCAATCAGCCAAGATAATAATAATGTGATGGTGATTACTTTAAATAAACTGGCGACGTTCTCACTTGTGGGTGATTCCGCCAAAATAATCGGTAAAAATGCGGCAATCGTCGTTAATGATGAAGTCAGAAGTGGAATACGTAATTCCTTGCCCGCGGCAATTGCAGCTTCAAATGCAGACTTACCTTTGCGCATTTGCACCATCACCGATTCGGCCATCACGATGGCATTATCGACTAAAATGCCAAGCGCGATAATCAGTGACGCTAATGAAACTTGCTCTAACCATACGCCCCAAAATGACATCAAATAAAACGTGATGATCATGGTGGTAGGAATTAATGTTGCCACAATTAAACCCGTGCGCATGCCCAATGCAACCAACATCACAAATGCAACAATGGCAATCGCTTGGTATAAATTCCCTAGAAAATTATTGATTTTGTCATTCACAATATCCGGCGCAAACATAAACTGCTCAATGCTGATCCCAATAGGATAGGTTTTAAGCGCCTGCGCCATGATCACTTCAACTTCTTTACCGAGTTCAATAATATTCCCACCGCTGCGTAAAGAAATCGCAAGTGCCAAGGACTGTGTACCGTTAAAATGCATCACTTCTTTGGGCGGGTCTACATACATGCGCTTAATCGTGACGATATCTTCTAAACGCACCACTTCGGATGAATCGGGTAGCGCCACAACGCTGCGGCCAATATCATCGACCGATTCAAAATTACCGGTGGGTTCGATCACAATTTTTTCATAAGTGGTGCGAATATCACCACCGGGTAAAATAATATTGCGCTCTTGTAACATTTTGATCAGCATCTTGGGAGAAATGCCCATTTCCGCTAATCGTGAATTATCATATTCGAGCACCACCCATTCATCCTGCGCACCGATAATGTCCACTTTCGCAACGTGATCAGCGAGTAATAATTCATTTTGAATTTGTTTCGCAATTTCTTTTAATTGATGAAAAGTAAAACCATCGCCGGTGAGGGTATAAATCGTACCAAACACATCACCAAATTCATCATTCACAAACGGCCCGATAATCCCTTCTGGCAAATCACGCTTTGCATCATCCACTTTACGCCGTAAATTATCCCAAATCGGGCGCATGTCTTTATATTGATCTTTAATCGTGACATACACCACAGATAATCCATCACGCGAGGTACTTTTGACATAATCAACTTCTGGAATTTGTTGGATGGATTTTTCGAGTTTATCGGTAACCAATAACTCAATCCGCTCAGGACTTGCGCC
The DNA here is from genome assembly GCA_964584425.1 of uncultured Gammaproteobacteria bacterium. GTDB lineage: Bacteria > Pseudomonadota > Gammaproteobacteria > JABCZS01 > JABCZS01 > JABCZS01. The sequence goes on from CAZPAA010000309.1 coordinate 1,406, forward strand.
AGGAAACCCCGTTTGCACCATGGCGGTGCGCACGATGTATCCTGGATCTTCGCTTCGAGGCATAGATAAATATGCAGAAATACCTGCGAATAGGAGTACTAATAATAGAGTTAATGTGATGCGATCTTTTTCTATTGCAAAACGTGTGATGTCCAACTCTCACTCCTTTGATTGTGAAAAGCGACGAAACTCTTATCAATCTCCCGTCTTTGAAAAGTGGCAAAACTCTTATCGGGCCTACCGTCCAAACGGGCTCCGGTCCTGCGGGGACTTCCTCGTGCTCGCAAGCTGCGCGCGAGAAAGGGACCGAAGGCCACCCGTTTGGCTCATTTACCGGGGAGAGTTTTGCACTTTATTAAGATATACTCAGTTGCGATTACGTCTGTTTGTTTTTTTTTGGCATTATCAAATCCTTTACGGATTTACAGTATTCGCAGCCTTCTCTTTATAAAGTACAAAACTTAAAACGATACTCTTTCCAAACGAGTGACATGGGGGCTTTTTCAAAAGTTTTGCGATAGGCTTTGCGGTAGCCAAC
>CAZPAA010000310.1:0-1937 GCA_964584425.1 uncultured Gammaproteobacteria bacterium
TTCCTTTTTAAGAAGGAAACAACAAAATGAATCCTCTACTCCCCACGCTGCTAGAAGAACTAAAAGAAACCCTGCAAAAAAGTAAGCAGTTAGTACCCCGTGAGCTGCAATTTCCGCAAGCGCCGGATATTGCTAAGGTCGCTATTGGCATGCGACGTAGTGGCAAAACCTATTTTATTTTTCAAAAAATCCATGAATTATTAAAACAAGGGATCGAATTATCGCAAATTTTATATATCAATTTTGAAGATGAGCGTTTAATGCCGATGGATCAAAAAAGCATGGGCGCATTATTAGATGATTTTTATACTTTATACCCCGAGAATCATCAAAAAACCGTTTATTTATTTTTAGATGAAGTACAGAACATTGACGAATGGGCCCTGGTTGTCCGTCGTTTTTTAGATAGTAAAAATGTTCAAATTTATTTAACCGGATCTTCTTCCAAATTACTCAGCAAAGAAATCGCAACACAATTACGCGGCCGGTCATTATCTGTAGAAGTGTGGCCATATGGTTTTGATGAATTTTTACAGGCGCATCATTTGACAAGATTAAAAGGTCACTTGGGCAAACCATCGCTTGATCAAATGCGTCAACATTTTTTAAATTACTTACAGATAGGTGGATTCCCAGGTGTACAACATTTAAATCCACACGAGCAATTAGATACGCTGCAAGGTTATGTGGAAATCGTGATTTTTCGCGATATTGTAGAGCGGTATGGTGTCTCTAATATTACATTGCTACGTTATTTAATAAAAACCTTATTAAAAAATATCAGCGCACCATTTTCTGCACATAAATTTTATCAAGATATTAAAAGTCAAGGCTACAAGATTGCCAAAGATACGATTTACAATTATATCAATTACATCGAGGATGCTTATTTAATTTTTACTGTTCCTGTTTTTAATGGATCATTACGCCAACAACATCATAATCGCCGTAAAATTTATGCGATTGACAGCGGTTTAGTGCAGGCGAATTCTATTAACTTTTCAGAAAATTACGGTAAACTTTTTGAAAATTTAATTTACTTAGATTTGCGCAGGCAAAATAAAGATGTCTTTTTCTATCAAACTCAACAAGGCTTTGAAGTTGATTTTGTTGCACAAAACAAACAAGGCCAAGCAGAATTGATTCAAGTGGTATGGGATAAAAGTGACGAGCAAGCCTTTGCGCGTGAGCAACGAGCACTCGATGCTGCAAAACAAGAGTTAAATTTACCGGGCAGGATCATCGATTTGGCTGATTATCTGCAATTTGGGTTATGATTCGCGGCATCGCAGTTAAGTTTTTTAATTCTGGGGCCGGCCGAGTATTTCTGATAAATTCTTATATTTCAATTGGTTGCTGATATAAATCCCCTTTGCCATGATTGACATTATATTAGTTAGTATGATAAACTATAGATATTATATGCCCTTTTTATGGAGTTTTGAATGCCCTTTACTGTCAATGATTTCCTTGAATTGTCTTTGGATAACATCAAAGTCCTCTTTGAACCAAGCCGTGAACGGCCTAAAATTGAAGGGATAGATTATAGAATTTGGAACAACCTGGATGGGCTAAATCTCCTTGATATGGCCATCTTACGCGATAAATTAGATGTTGTTGAATATCTGATTGATGTGCATTATGGAAGAATTGATGAATACTCATGGTTCGACCCCATGTTCGGGCGGGACACCAAGACAAGACGCCGCTTTATAGACGGCCGGGACTTTGAGGCACCATCACCCTTACATGCCGCCGTGTTTGGAAAAAATCTGAAGATCCTCAAATATCTACTCACCAAGAATCATTTCAAAAACGTAGCAGCATTTCGAAATCCTTGGAACAATGGCAATACCCCTATCCATGATGCTGTTTTATATAATCAAGTAGGCATGCTTGATCTTCTCGTGCAACACCAACGCAAAAAGATCGGAAGA
>CAZPAA010000311.1:0-1931 GCA_964584425.1 uncultured Gammaproteobacteria bacterium
GATTCTGTAAATTTTTTGGTTTTGGATTTAATGCTTCTTTAGGCTGTGGTTGTGGATTTAATGCTTCACTAAGCTGTGGTATCGATTTTAGGATCTCTTTAATATTTTCCTTAGTAAAATTTGGTTTATCCTTTGGGAGTGTACTAAGCGTATCAGCAACATTTTGGTTCTGTTTTAATAAGCCTATTAATAAGCTGCGATTGACAGTGGGTGATTGTTGGGGATTAATTGTTAAATTGAATTCGACTGTATTCAATATTCTGTTGATGCCCCTCCAGTATTCTTTAATCCTATTGATACTGTCTTTCTCGAGTTGGGTCAGGGGTTCTTCTTCTTCATATAAGTGCATGTTTATTTGGTCAAAATAGCCTAGATCACCATTTCCAGGCACAAAGATGGCTGTTGAATCTAACGGTAATTTACTTAAATTATGCTCTGAATCATCAACATAAATAATTTCGTCATCATCTTCAACACCAAAATGTGCTTTTATCACTCCAATATGTTCATTTTTGCCATTGGGATTTTTATCTGGACTGCCAGTTGAAGGGAATCCTGCAGCAATAAAAATTTTATCAATATATTGAGAGGCATTTGGACCTAATATGGCTTGTAGCGCTGGAATAATAATTTCAGGGTAAAGCGTAAATGAAGCAATGGCAACATCATAGCCCGCATCAATAGCTTTTTTAATGGTAAACGCCATGTATTCGGGCTCCATTGGGCCCGTTGCTGGATCACCTAAAAATGAAATAATCTCGGGGTTTAATTCATCTCTATTGCTTTCAGGTATTAAATACTCACTATTACCTGTTTTTTGAATGAACCTTTTGCGCTCATGGTCGTAAACTTGTACTCGAAATTGCTTATCGTCGGGGGCGTTAGGACTAATGCTTAACTTCGCAGAGTGTGCATTAAAGTGGCCACGAATCGTTGTCATATCAAAATCAAAGATTAATAACATAAGATACCCATTAAATTGAAGACAATAAAAATATAACCACTTGATTTATATTAATAATTCTTTAAATTCACAGATAGGGACTCCTCCCATAGCAATAATTATATAAACATATTTTGTCTTAGAAGTCAAACTTTTATGCAAGCGTAAAACTTGTTTTCTTAATCCTGCTACGTTAAGCTGTTCCCATTCCATCTTATGTATAAGTCATGGCAAATGAGTGCGGTTTATTTGAATCTTTTGTCTATACTTACTCTACGATAAAAGCTATTAAGGAATTCAAATTGATTAGTTTGTTGCTTGTTGATGACCATGATTTAGTCCGAATCGGCATGAATCGCCTTTTAAGCGATGTAAAGGGGATTAAAGTCATAGGTGAGGCCTCGAGCGGCGAAGATGCCGTCCAAAAGGCCAAAGATTTGAAACCTGACGTAGTGTTAATGGATGTCAAAATGCCCGGTATTGGCGGGTTGGAAGCCACTCGTAAAATCCTCCGTGCCGTGCCTAAAACCAAGGTTATCGCAGTAACCGTCTATGGGGAGGAACCTTTCCCCTCACGTTTATTGCAAGCGGGCGCTTCAGGCTATATTACTAAAGGCTCAAGCCTCGATGAAATGGTACAAGCCATACGCACGGTTCACTCAGGTCAGCGCTATCTCAGCCCCGAAGTGGCCCAACAATTAGCTTTAAAGCATTTTTCAGATAAAGAAGGCTCACCGTTTGATGTATTGTCCGAACGTGAACTGCAAGTGATGTTGATGATCACAAGCGGCGTCAAAGTTCAGGATATTTCAGATAAATTGTGCCTCAGTCCAAAAACCGTCAATAGTTACCGTTACCGCTTGTTTGAGAAACTCGGGGTGGCCAGTGATGTTGAACTGACTCACTTAGCCATACGCCATGGCATGTTAGATACAGACGATATGAAGGGTCAGTGATCGACTTAAGTCATTTAATATCTACACTTCCA
>CAZPAA010000312.1:0-1919 GCA_964584425.1 uncultured Gammaproteobacteria bacterium
TCGATACAGGCGAAATTTCCAATCTCTCAGCATGTAATCTAAAGATTTTGGGGTTGTCTGTTTCAGGGAGGGATATGGAAATAAAAAGGTCATATAAGTTTTCTTACAAGAATAACAATATAACTTTTGAATATGTTGGAGTCTCATTAAAATCAGGAGGAGATATTGTGTACCATTACAAACTTACAGGTTTTGATAAGGTATGGAAAGACACAAAACAGACTACTTTGACTTATCAATCCTTGCCGGCGGGCCAGTATGTTTTGCAACTTCAGGCAATTAATAAATTTGGCGTTAAAAGTGAGCTGAATGAAATAACATTTTCAATCAGCCAGCCTATCTGGAAAACAAGCTGGTTTTATCTTTTTTTGCTGCTTTCATCAATATTAAGCACTGCATTGATTGTGAACAAAAGGAATAAAAAAATTCATGCTATATCGGAGGAAAAGAATAAAGTGGAGCGACAATTTGCATTGCTAGAGCAACAGGCTTTGCAGGCGCAAATGAATCCTCATTTCATATTTAATTGTCTGAATTCTTTGCAACAATATATCCTGAAAAACGATAAAGAATCTGCTAATAAGTATTTATCCGACTTCGCGACCCTGGTTCGACTGACACTGGATTATTCAAGTAAAAAAACAATAACAATCGAGGAGGAAGTCCATTACCTGAAAAGCTATCTTGAAATTGAAAAAACCCGTTTCGAGAATAAATTTGAGTATCACTTTAATATTGAAACCCCTTTTTTGGTGAATGATATCGAAATCCCGGCTCTTCTCTTACAACCCTATGTTGAAAATTCGATAAGACATGGAATACGGAATAGGAAAAACGGAGATGGAGTGATTGCAATTAGTTTTTCTTGCAGGGATAATGTTTTAATCTGCACTATAAGGGATAATGGGGTAGGACGAAGGAAAGCATCTGAGCTTAAGACGCATCAGCATATTGAGTATCAGTCAAAAGGGATGAGTTTAACAGGAAAACGGATTGCGTTACTAAACAAGATTTATGGCAAAAGACTTTCTGTTGAAGTAATTGATCTTAAGGACGCAAATGAAACTGATGCGGGAACAGAGATCTTAGTTAAAATGCCCATATGATATATGAGAAAAATCAGGTCTATTATAATAGACGATGAGCCCGGGAATATCGAGACATTGAATGAACTCCTTAAGGGGTTTTGCCCGGAGATAGATGTTATAGACAGTGCTACAGACGGAATAAACGCTCTTGATTTAATAAGGAAAGCGGATCTTCAATTGATTTTTCTTGATGTAGAATTATCGAGTGGAAATGCTTTTGATCTCCTGGACAAACTTCGGGATATTACATTCGAGATAATTTTTGTAACTGCATTCAATAATTATGCCGTTAAAGCATTTAAGTATGCAGCATTGGACTATATTTTGAAACCGGTAAATATTCTCGAGCTGAAAGCCGCCGTAAAAAAAACAATCGAACGGCTTGAGGAAAGAAATATTAATGAAAGAATCAGGGTTTTATTGGACAACATGAAGAGAGGAAATAACAAGCCCATAAAGATTGGACTTCCTACTTTTGAAGGACTATGCTTTGAAGATGTCAATAATATCATACGGGTCAAAAGCGAGGGTGCTTATTCAAGAATTTTTATAAAAGGCAAGACACCCACTCTTTTGTCAAAAAGCCTGAAAGAATTTGAAAATATACTTCCAGCCTCATCTTTTTGCCGCATTCATCATTCTCACATAATCAATATCAACTTTGTGAAAAAGTATTATAAGGGTAGGGGAGGGGCGGTTGAACTGGATGACGGCAGTGTAATTGAGGTCGCTGCAAGAAAAAAAGACGTTTTTCTCGAGAAATTTCATCATTGAATACTGCACTATTGTGAACAGAATAGTCATTCCGGTTCAATTTTTAATAACCCTTTT
>CAZPAA010000313.1:0-1902 GCA_964584425.1 uncultured Gammaproteobacteria bacterium
CCCGCTTGAAGTTTTAAGTAAAGTCCCAGGTGGGACTAAACAAATCTTATCAGGTGCACTATCAATTAATGCAACGGCAATCGCATTTATTTTTTTCAGTAATTCATCGTTTTTTTGCGGCGATTTTTCTTTGGTCTCTGCGAGCACCACGAGTTTTTCAGTGCCTAATTGCAGATCGGGGATCCCAAAAACTGCCACGCGGCCCATACGAATTTCGGGTAAATTGCCTATCGCTTCTTCTAAATCATAAGGATAAATATTACGCCCTGCGCGGATCATCATTTCTTTTACACGCCCTGTAATAAATAATTCCCCATCGTCGATATAAGCATAATCACCGGAATCTAGCCATTGCTCATGAAACAATTTGTCAGTTTCTACTGGATTACGATAATAACCCGTGGTGCATGAAGGGCCGCGAAATTGTAAGTGCCCTACTTCAAGATCTGATAATACTCGATCAGAATCATCAACAATGCGAATGGCATATCCCGGCAACACACGACCGCTTGAAACTAAATTTTTAATCAGTGGCCCACGATTGGCCGGCGTAAATACTAAGCCAAGACTGGCTTCGGCTAAACCATAGACTGGGGTTAAAGCCGTTGGCCTAAATCCATAGGGTGAAAATTTTTCAGTGAACTCAACTACCGTATTCGCACTGATGGGCTCTGCACCATTAAACGCTAAACGCCAGGAACTTAAGTTTAAGCCTTTAATATCTTCTTCAAGAATTTTACGATTACATAATGCATAGGCAAAATTGGGTGCGGCAGAAATGGTTGCTTGATAATTTTGGATCGCCCATAACCATGTGGCTGGTTGTTTTAAAAACGTCAGAGGTGACATGATCACCAATGGAATTGCAAAATATAAACTACCCAGCCATGCGCCGATCAATCCCATATCATGATATAAGGGTAACCAGCTGACGAAAACATCATGATCTTGCACGTCTATCGTTTGGCCAATAATACGAATGTTTGCAAGCAGCATCGCATGCGTAAGCACGACCCCTTTCGGCGCACCGGTGCTACCCGAGGTATATTGTAGTAAAGCGACATCGGTCTTGGCGCGATTAATCCAGCTGTTTGCAACAGTTGCGCTCGATAATTCCGAAACGGTTTTGATATGATTTAAAGTACTCACCGTTGCTTTTAATAATTGCCCAATGGGCTTTGCCTCTGCAACCGTAATTAATATTTCACATTGTGCATTATTTAAAATCCCCGCTTGCCGATGTAAATGTTCTTCCATTTGACTATAACTTGCGGGAGGATATAAAGGCACAGCAATCCCGCCTGCGAGTAAAATCCCAAAAAATGCATAAAAATATTCTTCACAAGTCGGTAGCATCATTGCGACGGGTTGATTTAAGCCCAAACCCAGAGCGCGAAGGCCGCTTGCAACTTTCTTCGCGCTTTCAAATAATTGTTGATAGGTGATGATTGAAACATCTTGCTTTGTATGATGAATATAAAGATGCGGTTTATCACCCTGCTGCTGTTGATGCCAAAGCAACACTTCCATTAACGTGCTGGCACCACCTGGTTTATTGTGCGTGGTGATTTTGGGTAAGTGAATTTTAATATTTTCTAAAATTTCTGGATGCTGTTCTGCGTGTAAAATAATCACTAATAAATCACGCGGATTATTAATTTTAATCAAGTCATTGTCTTTCAGATGAATATGGAAATGTTTTTCAAGGCGTGCAAATAATTCCACCCGCGCAAGGCTATCTAATCCTAGTTCTTTAGTTAAATCTGCATCTAATGTCACTGGCATTTCAAGCCCGGGATAGAGTTCATGGTGTAGCTCAGTGATAATAGATAATAATTGTTCAGCCACTTGAGGGCTATTATTTGGGGGCGTTTGGATCATGGCTTGATTATAGTTGACGGC
>CAZPAA010000314.1:0-1900 GCA_964584425.1 uncultured Gammaproteobacteria bacterium
AGAATTCAAACTCTGCTTCAACGCCCCTTTTATCGGTGTAATATTTTCAGAGGAATCTTCAGTTACATGAATTTTGCCATCACGCATAACTAGCTGAAAAGGAATATCTCGAATTAGCGTTTTAAATAAAAGCTCGTAGTTAAAATCTTTTGTCATCACTCCCTCCTTGTTACTTCATAAAATTTATAGATTGTACAATAAATTTTTTTTGGTTACTAGAGGGAGTTTTAATTTACACGATATGAAAAATGATCATGAGTGCAAACGTGATCGCCATGGGCGTTTTGACCCATTGGAAATCCCATAATTTATTCGCCAAATTACATAGGCTAAGCACAATAAACAAGGGATAACAGAACACAATCACTGGACCTATCCAATTCATTAATCCGGTGAATCCTAAGGTGCTCATCAATAGCGCGATGATCAAGGTGATACCTAATGGATACGCAAAATGAACGTTAATTTTACGCGTATGCAATTCTTCTTGCAGAAAGTCTGCAAATAATGCAGCTAATGCAAGCGCGGTAGTCAAGCAAGCTAAAAATACCAGCCCGGATGATAATGCATCCCCACCTGGAAATAAATGATAAGACAAAGCAGTTAAAATTTGCGATGCTTCAATATTGCCTTGATATAGAAATTGTCCATGTTTTGCAGCAACATAACCGAGCCCCGCATAAACTAAGGCGAGTAATCCACCACCAATCAAGCTCGCATTTAAAGATGCTTTCAAAATACGTTGTGGCGTATGCTCAGTTTGACGCACAATGCTTTTGATGCTTTTTAAAACGATGCCCGCAAAAAATAGTGCTGCAACCGCATCGAGTGTGTAATACCCTTTAATGAGTCCAAGTAAGAAATAATTATCACCGACTGTTTGAATATTTTCCGCCACCGGTTCAGCCTTAATGCCTAAAAACACTAAGATAATGCAAAATAATAGTAATCCCGGAGTTAACACATAACCTAAAATAACCGTAAAAATAGTATTTCTTATGGTAAAAAGAAAAGTAATCACACAGAAGATAACCGAAAACCAAAAGAGTGAAATATCCAATAATTGGTAAGAAATAGCGCCGTGTGCCACCGTGATCACACGCGGCAGCGCGAAAAAAGGTCCAAGCAATAACAGTGATAATAAAATGAGCGACCAACCGGGCCAGCGGCCAACTCTGCCAAAGAACGCGTGAATTTGCGCATTAAACATAATCATGCTGAGCAAACAAATAACCGGTACCACCACTGCAGTTAAGACTAACCCGAACAGTGCAACAGGAAAGTGCTGCGCCGCATACTGCCCCATTAATAACGGAAAAATCACATTACCTGCGCCAAAGAACATGGCAAATAAAGAGAACCCCATGACCCAGGATGATTTTTTGGTGGACATTACATACTCCTTTTATATGGCATGAGGGCAAATATACCAATTTATACACAAGATGCAAAGTTGTATTTTCTAAAAATTCAACTTTAATGAACATACATAACTCATAAATACGGGGGCTTACATGTTGCAATCTAACTTACAAAATACATTATTGCTGGTTGCGAGAATATTTTTCTCCGCGATTTTTATTTTCTCCGGTTGGGGAAAAATTACTGGATTTGCGGCTACCCAAGCTTATATGGAAAGCGTGGGCATCACTTGGCACCCTGTTCTACTTGAAGTACTCGCTATTATTTTTGAGCTGGGTGGCGGGCTTTTAATTCTTTTGGGATTGTATACACGAATCGGCGCTGCATCTGTATTGATCTTTACCGTTTCCGCAAGTTTATTGATTCATCATTTTTGGTCCTACCCACCTGAAGCCGCACAAATGCAGATGGTTCAATTTATGAAAAATTTTGCGATATTAGGCGGATGTTTATATATATTTTGCTTTGGTCCCGGCGC
>CAZPAA010000315.1:0-1880 GCA_964584425.1 uncultured Gammaproteobacteria bacterium
TGTCTAGCCAACGGGAGAAATAGAATGTATAGTCTGGTAAATTTCTCAATTGAACAACATGTCAGGTCAAAAGTTCTTGTTTTTTCCGATCGACTTGCACCGTGGGAAGTTTTAATGGATTTATCGTTTGTGAAAAAAACTCTTAACCTTGATGAGTTCAAGGTTAAGCCTGCCCAATTGCGTAAATATTTACCGCTTATGCCGATTAAATCCAAAGATGATTTTGTTTCATTGCAAGAACTGCCGACGCCTTTATTAAACAGTAAAACGTTGGGTCAATCATTGAACATTGATTTAATGTTTAAATTAGAAGGAAAAAACCCAACGGGATCATTTAAGGATCGAGGCTCAGCACTAGAAATTTCAGTCGCAAAAGAACTGGGCGCAAAAGCGGTGATTTTAGCTTCCACCGGCAACATGGCTGCATCTTGCGCATGTTATGCAGCGCGCGCAAAATTGCCTTGTTACATTTTAGTGCCAGAGGGCGTCCCGATGAATAAAATGGCGCAAGTGATTGCTTTTGGCGGCCATATTATTCAAATAAAAGGAACTTATAACGATGCCGCAACAATGGCAGAAACGCTGGCCCGCGAAATGGGTTTTTATTTAGCCGGTGATTATGCATTTCGTATTGAAGGACAAAAAACGGCTGCATTTGAATTATCTGATCAATTAGACAGACAAATGCCAGATGTAGTGATTGTGCCTATGGGCTGTGGAACAAATATCGCAGCTTATGCAAAGGGGTTTCACGAATATTTACAATTAGGACTGATTGATCACATTCCCCAATTAATCGGTGTTGAAGCGCAAGGTGCCGATGCCATAGTCCGTGCTTTTGGGCAGCATGCAACAGATATCATTCCATTAAATGGGGTAGATACGATTGCTTCCGCGATTGCTGTGCCTAATCCGATTGATGCAATAAAAGCCCTACAAGCAATTTATATGACCGATGGCTGCGCCGTTGCGGTGTCAGATCAAGAAATACTGGAAGCACAATATTTTCTCGCAACCCATGAGAGCTTATTTGTAGAAAGTTCGTCAGCTGCGACAATCGCAGCGTTGAAAAAATTAGCGCCTGATTTTGTCGGTAAAAAAGTGGTTTGTATTTTAACCGGTGATGGCTTAAAAGATGCAAACGTTGTATTGAAGTCAGCGTTTAAACCCTTAACCATTCATCCGCAAAAAGAAGAGTTTTTAGCGCTCTATGAAAATAATTTTTTCTCAAGTAAATCCATGTTTTTCTCAGATAAAAATAAGATTATTTTTGAAAAAAGTCCTATGATCGGAGAAATCAAAGATGCGATTAAAACTTTATTTGATGCGCAGTATTCTGAAGTTTATTTGGAAAAAACAAAATCTATTCTAGATAAAATACTCCAGAAAGGTAAAAACATCAGTATTTCAGATCTGCAAGATAGTATGCAGCATGCCTTGGAATCTCAAAACGAATCCACCCAGAAAATATTTTCGGTGATAGATTTTGAAGTGACGAGCGGAAAAGATCGTAAGTCTTCGGCCAGTGTGAATGTGAATATTGCTGGCGAAAAACATCAGGCGAAGGCCCAAGGTGCGGGCCCGGTAGATGCGTTGATTAAAGCCCTCAAAGAAGCTTGTCAAAATAAAATCGCGTTTAGATTACTCGATTATAAAGTAGAAATCCGCAACCAGGGTGTCGATGCCCTCGTGCATGTCGAATTAAAGCTGGAAAAAAATAATGTATTTACCATTGGTCGCGGCACTTCGCCTGATATTATTCAAGCATCCTTAGAAGCGTTTGAAGAAGCCTACAATGAGGACTTATCATGAAAAAACTCAATGAATACAGTTGTCATATTACGCAGCCCCGTTCTCAAGGCGCTTCACAAGCCATGTTA
>CAZPAA010000316.1:0-1874 GCA_964584425.1 uncultured Gammaproteobacteria bacterium
TGAGAAATTTTTAGAGAAAGTGATTGAAATAAAAAAGGATTACTAAGGGGGTGGGAAAAATTTATATAAAGAATTTTTAGAATTAAAACAATCAATGCCTGTAAACAAGCTTTCAGAAGTACAAATGAATTTTATTTTAAGTGCAACCAACCTGCCTGTGATTGATAATCAGCCATCTGAACATATAAAGGAGAGTGTGCAAAACACTCATCAATCAAATACAGATGTGCTTATTGCAGCTCATTATCAAAACTCGGTAACAACTAAGTCCGCTCTTAAACAAGCCTGTGATAAAAAATCCCTGCTTAAAGTGGCTTTTACAATCTAGTCCTGTTCCTGCTTCACAAAGATCTAGCACTCTCACGCCTAGAGTGCTAATATTAACCTATGTCATTAAAGAGGTGCTAAATGTCAAGCCAATTGCAAGCTATTGATTTTACTTCAAAAACACTTCAAATTCCCATGCTCAGTCTACTCGATGAGCAAGCCCTAGCGCGGCGTTGGCATGAAGAGCAAGACTTGGACGCTGCAAAGCAACTGATTCTCTCCCATTTACGCTTTGTGGTGCGCCTTGCTCGCCAGTACTCTGGTTATGGCTTAGCGCAAGAAGATTTAATTCAAGAAGGTAATATTGGTTTGATGAAAGCGGTGAAGTGCTTTGACCCAAACTTGGGCGTGCGCTTGGCGACATTTGCCGCGTATTGGATCAAAGCGGAAATTCATGATTTTGTGCTTCGCAATTGGCGCTTGGTTCGAGTCGCCACCACCAAAGCGCAGCGTAAATTATTTTTTAATTTACGCCGATTAAAAAAAGGTTTTAGCGCACTCACGCGTCAAGAAATTCAGGATATTGCAGTTGAGCTCAATGTAAAACCGCAAGATGTGCAGGAAATGGAAATGCGGTTGTATAACCAAGATGTTTTTTTAGATACGACACCAGAAGATGGACAAGAATATCATTACACCTTGCCAACGTCGACAGATGCAGGCTTAGTTTATCAAAATCCCGAGCATCTTTATTTGGAAGATCAACAGCAAAAAAAAACTTCGCAACAATTGCAAAACGCCCTGGCCCAACTACCAGAACGCACCCGTGACATTATTCTTGCAAGACACTTATCTCAAGAAAAAACGTCATTACATGATTTAGCACAACGCTATAAAATTTCTGCAGAACGCGTGCGTCAAATTGAGCAAGCGGGGATGGAGAAGTTGAGAGCTGCTTTTGACGATGCTTCGTGATGAATCTTCAATCTTCCTCTGTTAGTAGACCCAAATAATTTTTTTTGCTGATGATACTATCATTCAATTCTTTTTCTGTAGCTTTGCGTGCATTGCCAGCAACGGTGCCGCCGCGATGAGCCACTTTTTTATGATTGGGCATGTCTTTGGGTTTTTCTTTTTTAGAAATTTCAGTAGTGACTTTTTCGCCAAGCATGGAGAAAATCAGTTCCAATTCTGTCATATGATCGCGTAGATTTATTTTTGTTTTATTCGGTAAATTTTTGAAATCTTTATATTCGTCGGGCGTCATACCAAAAGTTGCTTTGGAAATTTCTGCGGTTAAAATTGCATAATCTTGATTGTTTGCGATCCCGCGTTCTTGCCATTCATCCGTTAGGTTTTGTCGGATGGCTATGCCACGTAAGCGTTTATCGATCCAATCTTTAGGATAACCTTTTTGTTCATAAAGTTGTTTCATGCGGTCTTGCGCTAGTTCTGGATTTTCAATCTCCTGAATACGCTCGTAACCAACTTTTGCCAACCAGCGTTTAAAAGGTTCTGCTTTAGGCGAAGGTATAGATTGAATTATACGTAGAAGTCCTTCGGTATTTGAACAATTGACTTTTTGGCCCCCTCCCTGAGTTTCTATT
>CAZPAA010000317.1:0-1837 GCA_964584425.1 uncultured Gammaproteobacteria bacterium
TGTACTTAATATTACAAGGTTTTACCGCATAATCAATATAATGGTTATGCATTGGGATTATACCACAGAAATCGGTAGGCTTACCCTATAAAACAACCTTATGGAGAGTGTCATGTTAAACCCCACCCTATTTTTGAGTCTTATAAGTTTAATTCCGCTGATCACCCACGCGCATTATCATCCCCCTTCAGCACAAACCCCACTCAATCCCGGCGATCGGATTGAAAATTTATATCCCGAGCAAATTGCCCAGCCCTATTTATTGCAACGTTTAACCGAACACAGTTATTGGGCCAGTGTGCAAGGTTATGCTGCGTTATTTTATGTAGGCGATGAAGGCGTTTTGGTATTAGATCCCCTCGGTCCTGGTAAAGGTGAGGGTTTATTAAACGCGATCCGCGAAGTCACTGATTTGCCGATCACGGCATTGGTGTATTCGCATTATCATTTGGATCATATTGGTGATGCATCACGGATTGTGAAAACCAACCCCGCTATGAAAATTTATGCCTCCAGCACCACAGCAGCGTATGCACGCTTCTATAATGAATTACCTATTCCAACAGAAATTATAGCCGAACCTTCAGGCCAGTTTACTTTTGAAAACATTAGCGTTGAAATGATAACCCCTGCAAAAGGACACTCCGATGATGATTCGATCATTTATATTCCCAGTGAATCCGTGGTGCATTTTGTTGATATGATTAATCCTGATCAAATGCCTTATTTAAATTTTGCGGGCGTTGAAGATTTCAATGCCTATCAACAAAATTTAAAAGATTTACTTAAACTCGATTGGACGTTGATGAATGCGGGTCATGGCAATATTGGCACGAAAAAAGATGTTGAATTTGTGCTGAATTATATTGATGAATTAAAGCAAGCGATTAAAACCACGTTTGGTAAAATTAAACCGATTGATTATCACGATCCCAATTATAATCACCAACGCGCAGTCGAGCTCTACAAAAAAGCCGTGATGGAATCGATCTACCCACAATTTAAGAAAAAATACGGCGATTATTATGGGTTTGAACAAGCCTTTCCAGTGCAGGTGGGAGTCGTGCTGAATCATTTACAGTTGTATGGAAAATAAGCGCATTCGCGCTTATTTTCTGACTTTCTTTTTCTCCAAGCTCTTCTTCAACAAGCTCATTATATCTACCACTTCGGCAGATTTTGGAGCGGCTTTGACGCGTTTTTTCGGGGATTTGCCGAGTTTGATTTTTTCATGGATATAGGCGAGTAAATCTTTTTCGTAGTTGTCGTGATATTTTTTTGGGTTCCATTTGGCGGACATTTGTTTGATTAAACTTTCTGCTGCAGCAATTTCTTGTTTTTTTATCCCGGATTTTGCTAAGTTTAATTCTGGAAAATTAAATTTATCTTGTGGGAGTAACGTTTCTTTAAATCTTAATAATTGTAAAATAATGGCTTTATCATCAACCATGAGTGCAGCTAAATATTCTCTGGTTCTGATCACCACTTTTGCAATGCCCACTTTTTTAGTGTGCCGCAGTGCTTCGCGCAAAATCGCATAAGCACGTGCACCTTTTTTAATCGGCTCTAAATAATAAGGTTTTTCAAAATATTCTGCGGCAATCTCTTTGGCATCAACGAATTCTAAAATATTTATACTTTGGGTAGACTCGGGATGAATGTCTTTCAATTCTTCTCGACTTAATACCGCATAGGCTTCATCTTTGTATTCATAACCTTCGACCAATTGATCTAAAGGTACTTTTTTACCAGTAGATTTATTCATGCGCTCATAACCGACGCACGCCAGATCACGATACTCCAACAGTCATAATTTAAATTTATACTGATAAACGTC
>CAZPAA010000318.1:0-1837 GCA_964584425.1 uncultured Gammaproteobacteria bacterium
GAGATGATGCTAACAAGGAAAGAAAAAGAATCTACCTTACACAATAAGCTTGTAAAACCCCTGCTTCATACGGTTAATATAGGCTTAGGTTTTAAAATAAACCCTGCAATGGGGATAGTAAATTTAATAGGGTTTGCTGCAGACTACGCCAATAAATTAAGCTATTTTGGGGAAGGAAACCGTGGCCCAAGGCTCTAAATAAACCAAGGGCTAAGTGAGCGAAAACGACCCCATATTGAATCTCTTACTTTACATGCAACAGCGATAGAACAGTTATTGCAATTGCCAGTTCACAACAAAGAAAGCTAAGGAATTTAACCATGAACTTAAAATCTCTCATTCGCAATATCCCTGATTGCCCCAAGCCTGGGATCATTTTCCGCGATATCACCACCTTATTACAATCGCCCCAAGGCTTTCAAACTGTAGTCAACACTTTTGTAGAACGTTATCGTGATCCGGCTTGGAAGCTCAATGCGATTGTTGGCATTGATGCACGTGGATTTATTTGCGCATCTACTTGTGCATATTTGCTAGATTTACCGTTAATTCTCGTGCGCAAAAAAGGTAAGCTCCCATTTGATACCTTATCGCATCATTACCAATTAGAATATGGAGAAAATATTTTAGAGATCCACACCGATGCCTTTGCAAAAGGCGCACGCGTACTGATTATGGATGATCTATTAGCTACAGGCGGCACTGCGCGCGCCTGTTGCGAACTGGTAAAAAAATTAGGTGGGATTCCAGTAGAAGTAGCCACCATAGTGGAATTAGGTTTTTTAGACGGTCGCAAACATTTAGAGACTATCCCCGTTTACAGTCAAACTGTTTATCACACTGAAGATGATACACATTCCCCTCTATAAGGCAGTTGGGCAAATCCAAAAGTAAACTGCATAGAAAATGCAGAATATTATCAATATCGAGTCAGTCTAGTATTAAACGGACTTCTCATCCGACTTGGTTTATTTTCTGTCGCTTCTGGTGTCATTTGGGGACCTGAAGTTTTAGGAGCAGTTGCCTCTAGTTTTTTTTCTTCTTCTGTTAGTTTCTTGGAAGCATTGGGTTCAGGTGCAAATACCGCTGTTAATTCGTCGTAGCCATCCCTTGCTAAAGTACTGGGTCGAGAATGACTGATTGCTGCTTTATTGGCTTGGTTAGTATTTAGATAATCAGCAGCTCTTGATGTATCAGCTTCAGTAGCCTTGTCCTTCTTTTTTTCTTCCTCTTCACCAGCACCGCCGCCGCCACAAGCACCGGGATGCATAGGGTTACCACATCTTTGGCACTTTAGATTATTATGCATGGGCATCATCATGTCTCCTATTTTGATTTGTCATGATTTTTAATTTAAAATCATAGACTTGACTACAATCTACGATTCCACTACAAATTTATTATACTTCGTCGCAAAGTATCAAATGTATAAGCTTTGTATAGGACTACATGATGGCCACGCAGGAAAAGATATTGATAGTTGAGGACAATAAAAAACTGGCCAGTTACATTAAAACCTGTTTAGAAGAATGTGGATACGTCGTTAACCATATCGCACAGGGTGATAAGGCCGTTTACCGTATTATCAAAGATCAACCCGATTTGGTATTACTAGATATCATGCTCCCTGGAATGAATGGCAAACAAATTTGTCTATCTGTCAGACCGCAATACCTTGGAAAAATTATTATGATAACTGCACTAAATGATACCACCACAGAAGTGGATAGTTTAAATCTAGGTGCTGATGATTATATAAACATACCCATAAAAATTGAGGTTTTAATTGCCAGAATTGCTGCGCTTTTACGTCTCCCAACATTAAAAAATTCAAGAA
>CAZPAA010000319.1:0-1832 GCA_964584425.1 uncultured Gammaproteobacteria bacterium
ATCCCCCTTTGAAAAAGGGGGGCGGGGGGGATTTAAAGATCTTTGTGTATAATCAAACATCTCAAAATCCCCCGCCCAAGGGGCACCCCCTTTTCCAAAGGGGGACTGACTAGAGGATCCTGATTTATGCAACAAACCCCTTAAGGGATTTTTTAAACGTAATACGTCGTCTTGGTCATCATTTTTGCTGATAGCTGCATTAAGATTTGAATAACACTCGGAAGTATTTCCCCGCCGGCATCCAGCGCATCATTTTGATGCTTGATTTCATCAAGGTGCATTTGGGTGATAATTTTGCGGCTTTTTTCATCCGGTGAAGGTAAACGTTCAAGATGTGATGATAAATGACTGGCCACTTGGCGCTCGGTTTCTGCAATAAATCCTAGACTAATTTTATCTGAAGCAAGTCCGGCGCACATGCCGATTAATACCGAACTGGTAAAAAAGAACATATTCAGCACACTTGGATGCGTATTGAGTTCTGTCAAACGCTGTGCGCACCAATCTAAGTGGTCGGCTTCTTCACTTGCTGCTTGTAATAAATGTGCGCGAGTGATTTCATGTTGTGCGACTAACGCTTGGCCTAGATATAATGCTTGTGCACAAATTTCCCCAGTATGATTCACCCGCATTAAATTACCGCTTAATTTTTGCTCTGAAATCGAGAGTTCTGCTTCATGAAGAAAGCAGGCGGGCGATGCACGTTTTGCTGCGCGCGGGCTTAATAAAGTATTTTGAAATTCAATTAAAAATTGGTCCAGCCTAGAATACACGTTTATTTATCCAAATATTCAGTAGAAGGAAAAGATTCGCCAGTATTGGTTGCAGCTGGATTAATATACATGGGCTGTGGTGGAGGAGAATTATCCACGGTTTCCAGCACACACAATTCACTGCCTGCTGAACAAACACACTGCGGACTTGGGAAATTCGGATTTAAATTACAAGACCAATGCGTATCGGTCGGCTTGGGACCGGCATGCGTACCCGACTGAACAAAACGAATAATCTCACCGTCATAATTACCTTGGTAATCACATTCAAAATAACCTTGGCTCTCGGTGAGATTGGTGAGCTGGATCCAGCGCGCTTCAATAAAATAGGTGACTTCGGTTGAGTTGCCTTTGGCACGCAGCGGGAACGCATAATGCCCGGTCCAACTCGGCACTTGCGAGGTCCAGCTAAATTCACCGGAGGTGCGCTTGATGTCTTTTACACCGGGACAACTGTTGGCGGCAAGCGCAGGGAGGCTTATTAATAATAAGAGGCCGGATAAAATCGTGCGCAGCATGGTCGTCCTTTTAGTGCGGGTGAAAACATAATAATAGTTTATTATCCCCCTTTATTTCAAAATAAATCCATTGTTTTTGCCTTCCTCTCCAGGATGATGCAACTGGTTGTGTAGAATGGGTTGTGCTGGTTTATTTGAGTTGGCATGACTAAGATAATTTTGTTGTAAATGCTTAATGGGTTGAGTTGTTGCAGTAGTAGAGAGTTGTGCAAAGCTTTGCTCTATCGCTGCGATATTTATAGGGGCGATGTACAAAGTTATAGGGGGTGGATTAAATACAATATTAGGTAAAGGAGGCTGGGGAGGCAGATTTAATATGACATTGACATTGAAATTGAATACCGGCTGAATATTAACCAGTTCATTTCGTTCTTCGTTATTGTCGGGGAGTATCATAATATCCACCTGAATGTAAAAGTAAAATTGATCTTATCAAATTTAGTTAAAGAACCAATTCTGGGCGTAGATTTTTACACGCAAACCGTTTACTACAAAAAAACACCCGCGGCAGGGTGAAAATGGGCTCTTCTGACTCTCCAAC
>CAZPAA010000320.1:0-1822 GCA_964584425.1 uncultured Gammaproteobacteria bacterium
CCAGGGTGAAACGGTACGATACGGCATCCATTAAATTAGTAACAATGACAAACCCGGCCAAACGCTTCATCCACTTTTAAAACACATTCCATAATAGAATAAAGTGGTGTTGATTTTAATCTTTACCCGATCCATATAGCAAAGAAATCAATTTTTGATCCCGGTAACGATTTCGAAGAAAAACGCCATTATTTTAACGGTATCCTCAATATTATTTTACCCGTTTATATGTATTATTTATACGGTATTTTACCCCTTTTTTCCACCTTATTCCTTGATAATCTTAGCAATACAAATAATTATAATTTGTAATTACTTGTCTGGCATTTGGTTATGAGCCTATAATTAAATAGTCAATAATAGCTTTATCTGGAATTGCATTTAAAAAAACACTTTAAAACCTAAAGCTATGTTGACAATTGAAAAAAAATCAGTAAAGGTCGGGAAGTTCGTGAATACCGAACATGTGGACACGGTGATACGAACGTACAAACAGGAAAGATGGGTGCATAACACAGAACGATTGGGAAAGGAGGATTCGTTGAGTGTATGGCACAGTATCGAAGAGCTTGAAGAATTAATTGAAAAAGCCAAAGAACACGGAGGAGATGGTATCCGGTTTTATTTTGCAGCGTATCCGAAAGATTATACGGCTCAACCACTTTACGCGGGCCGTCAAACGATTGTGATGGTGGCTACGAAACAAAAGGAGACGGAGAATGGTATGGCGAATAAAAATATTTATGTTAATGGCGAAGGTGCCAACGAAATATTAGCCTATAATAATGGTATGATATGCCCCCCATTCTGTGGCCCTAAGGGAGGTAACGCTGATTTGGGTATAACGATTGTTGACAAAGGATCTGATGGATTGGCAATAATTTGATCCCAGTATTCTTATAGCCCTGAAAACCTCCCTTGTGGAGGTTTATTTTTTTATTAATTATTTTTGTAAGCAAAGCTGTCAACTTGTTCATCCCGGTATCTGTTTTTTTTATTGCGTTATCTTTTATCTTAAGTTTTAGGGTTTACAGCCATTTTAGTTCGGAACTATATTTAAAATTATTTCCTCCATATTTAGGGCTTAGTCTTCTTGTTGAGATCATAGCAATTTATCTTGTTAGTATTCACGTTCGCAATTATGTTATGTATAGTGTTTTTGGAGTAGTTGAATTTGCCTTCTTTTTATACGTCCTCAGTGAGATTATCAGAAACAGGGTCGTAAAAAAGATAATAAAAATCACTATGGTGATAAACGCATTAATCTCAATTAGTAACATTTTGTTTTTTCAAACAAATACCTATACTTCTATTTCATATTCATTGGGGAGCCTGCTTATTGTAGCATTTTGTATTTATTATTTTTTTGAACTTTTCCGATATCCAAAATTCATAAAATTAACTAGCGAGCCTTCTTTTTGGATTTGTTCAGGGTTACTATTTTATTATTGTTGCAGTTTTCCTTTATTAAGTCTGACGACTCTTTTATCTTATACACCTCCTGTATTGATTCAAAATGCTTTTATTCTGTTAACAGTTATGAATTGTTTACTTTACACATTGTTAATTATTGCTTTTTTGTGTCGAAAAAAAATATCACGTCCTGTAGCAACATCTTAAATTCTTGTCAGTAAAAATTAGTTGACTTAATCTTTGAAAATGAATTTCATGGCTTAACACGAACAGGTTCTTTAATCGTTCGAAGGGGCTATAAAAAAATAAATGTTTTCGTATTTATAATGAATATATTGCTTTTCACATTGGTTACAATTGCATAAATGCATACACAAAACACCGAAATATACTTTGCAATCGTCATTGC
>CAZPAA010000321.1:0-1810 GCA_964584425.1 uncultured Gammaproteobacteria bacterium
ACTGCCGAATGTGCAATATCAAATGATGACCGACGTCGTACGCTTGGTGCGCCGCGCGACGCGTTGGATTGTGCGTAATCGCCGCAACGGTATTGATATTAAAGAATGTGTCACTTATTTCAAAAGCAAAGTGGATGAATTGTATGATCTGTTGCCTAAATTACTCATCAGTGTTGAAATTGAGCGCTTTAATCAAGTGACAAAAGATTTGGTTAAACAGGGCGTTCCTGAAATTTTGGCATTACATGTGGCGGGAGCAGGGCCAATGATTTCTGCGCTAGATATTATTGAGGCCAGTAGTTTGAACAAATTTAGTGTTAAAGTCGTTGCACGTATGTATTTTGCATTGGGCGCACGCTTGAAGCTTGATTGGTTCAGACAAGAATTAGGTTTACATCCGGTCAGCAGCAGTTGGGATGCCCTAGCCAGAGCCGCTTGTCGTGATGATCTCGATAGACAACAGCGCAGTATTACCGCAAGCATTCTCACACAATATCCGAATGCAAAGGATGTAGAGCAAGCCTTAGATGCTTGGCAAGCGGATCATCATTTATTAGCCGAACGTTGGTTACTGATGGTGGCCGATCTTAAAGCTTCTAAAAAACGGGATTATAATATGTTTACCGTAGCCTTACGTGAATTACTAGATTTGGTACAAGCCAGCGCAAGTGCACAACAGGTCCTAGAACATGTATAAAATCCTACGCCGTTTATTGTTTACTTTGCCACCAGAGACAGCACATGCAGTTGCGCTCACTGGGCTTACGTACTTGCCACGGTGTTCATCCTCAGCAAAGGTAGATCCAAAAACCGCGCATCAAGTGATGGGGATCACATTCCCCAACCGAATTGGCCTTGCTGCAGGCTTAGATAAAAATGGCGATTATATTCCCGCACTGGCGCGATTAGGATTCGGTTTTTTGGAATTAGGCACAGTCACACCTAAACCCCAAATCGGGAATCCAAAGCCGCGTTTATTTCGTCTACCCGATGATCTTGCATTGATCAACCGCATGGGATTCAACAATAAAGGCCTTGATCATTTGCTTTTAAAAGTCCGCGCACTCTCAACGCGCCCGATTCTTGGGATCAATATCGGAAAAGGTTATGAAACACCTATTTTATTAGCCGCAGGTGATTATTTATATGGAATGGAACACGCGTATCCACTTGCAGATTATATCGTGATCAATATCTCTTCCCCCAACACGCCTGATTTACGTCAAATGCAAACGCCTGAGTTATTAATCTCATTACTGCGACAACTCAAAGCAAAACAAGCAGAACTTGCGGAAAAACATCATCGCTATGTTCCACTCGTAGTTAAAATTGCCCCCGATTTAACTGTACCCGAGTTGGAAACCATGGCTGATATTTTCCTAGATGCAAAAATTGATGGCGTCATTGCCACCAATACAACCATCCAACGTCAAGGCATTAAACAGCCTAATATTGGAAAAGAAACCGGCGGCTTAAGCGGCGCACCTTTATTTTTATCTTCGCTAGAAATTGTACGATTACTACATCACCGCTTAACTGATAAAATTCCCATCATCGCGTGCGGCGGCATCATGTCACGCGAAGATGGCGCAGCAAAACTAGCCGCAGGTGCACAATTATTACAAATTTATACTGGATTTATTTACAAAGGACCAAAATTGATTAGACAGTTGGCGAGTTTGTAATACACTTTGGAAAAAGGAGTTTACATATGTGGAGCAATATTACATTTAAACATCGCTTAATTGGCGCTATTTTTTTAGTTTCTCTGGCTGTGATTGTGATCCTAGCTTTTTTTGATAAACCCAAA
>CAZPAA010000322.1:0-1808 GCA_964584425.1 uncultured Gammaproteobacteria bacterium
AATTGAAAACTATAATCAAGAAGTTCAAGAATACAGTAATCTAAACAAGTAGGGGGTAATGGGTAAAGTTATTGTATTAGAAGGGATTGAAGGCGTTGGCAAAACCACCAATATGGAATTTATTTGCCAATACCTACGACATAAGCAAATTGATCTGGTACGCACGCGTGAGCCTGGCGGAACGCCGCTGGCTGAAAAAATTCGTGATATTGTGTTGCATGCGAAAGATGATGAGCCTTTAGCCATTGATGCAGAATTATTATTGATGTTCGCAGCGCGCGCGCAACATTTAGCGCAAGTGATAAAGCCTACGCTGCAACAAGGTCGATGGATTGTTTCAGACAGATTTACCGATGCGTCTTATGCCTACCAAGGTGGAGGACGCAATATCGATCTCAATCGCATCGCGCAATTGGAAAATTGGGTGCAAGGTGAGTTACGCCCGGATTTAGTGATTATTTTAGATGCACCGGTCGAAATAGCCCTGATGCGCACGCAAAAACGTAGATCAAAAGATCGCATCGAACAAGAAGCACAAGATTTTTTTGTGCGTGTGCGTGAGGTTTATTTAAAGCGCGCACAACAAGATCCTAAACGCTATCAAGTGGTGGATGCGTCCTCGTCGTTAAAAAACGTTCAACACGTACTCATGCATATTTTGGATAATGTATTAAAATGAACCACGCACATTTGTGGCAACAAAAAAATTTACCGCATGCATTATTATTGGTTGGCGATAGTGATGAGACCTTGAATTTTGCCCAAGATTTTGCACAAGGTTTATTGTGCAAAAATCCCAATGCAGGTCGTGCTTGCGGAGATTGCCATTCCTGTCAATTATTAACGGCACAAACGCATCCTGATTATTTTGTCTTGAGCGCAACGGGTAAAAGTGAAACATTAGGCATTGATTTGATCCGAAGTTTAACCGAATTTTGCGAGCAGACACCGCAGTGTGGCAATAAAAAAGTGATTATTATCCCGCAGGCACAGCACATGAATATCAGCGCAAGTAATGCTTTATTAAAAACCTTAGAAGAACCGCCAGGCAATAGTTATTTTTTATTAACTTCAAACATGCCAGTTGCTTTGCCCGCTACCGTGCGTAGCCGCTGTCAGCGCATACAATTTTCATTGCATGATAAAAGCTCATCGACTGTAGAGTGGCAAGCGATGTTACATGCGGATTGCGCAGCATTAATGGCTGGGAAAATAGATCCCCTGGCAATGGCGCAAAAATGGCAAAAAGAGGAGTTATTGGAATTATTGGCACAAATGGAAATTTATTTTGCGCAAAAGAGGGAGTTTTTTGCACTGGATAAAATAAATGCGTTGCGTAAAATAGCGCTGCAGCATGGAAGCATCAATCTGCTATTACAGCTAGAGTCGCTATTGATTGATTTAGGGAAAAGGATTGTTGCATAATTATGTTTCTTCGTAGGGACGCAACATGTTGCGTCCAAGTGCATCTAGTGAAGAGATTTTTGTATTCCTTCCAATCACTCATTTTTTATTTACGTGAGACACTAAATTTTAACTTGGGAACCAGCACCTGGACGCAACATGTTGCGTCCCTACGAAGAAACAGAAATTATGCACCACCCCCTTGTGCTTCTCCGCGAATCTAGCTACATTTAGCTCTATGTTAAAATCATTACCCCTATTCATCGGCCTACGCTACACCCGCGCAAAGCGACGGAATCATTTTATTTCATTTATCTCTTTGATCTCCATGCTGGGTATCGCGCTTGGCGTAACGGTTTTAATCACAGTATTATCTGTGATGAACGGCTTTGACCGGGAGTTGC
>CAZPAA010000323.1:0-1808 GCA_964584425.1 uncultured Gammaproteobacteria bacterium
CGGTAAATCAGTTGTTTTCCGAACCGGAATCTTCACAGTTAGTGCCCTGGTGGCTTTTCCCAAAGGAGAGTTAAAGGGTGAGCAGGGCGGTATGTGTTCTAGATCCAAAACAGCAAGAGGAGCTAAAGGTATGGTTGAGGAAAAGGCTATGCCTGCGTATTTATACCGATTTTTAAAAATGCGTATATATACGTCAATACCTTTTGGGAGTGCTTTGCTCCATATTTTTCAGGTATAATATCCAAAGCCGAGTTCGCAGAACTCGGAGTCGTGCAAACTCAAACTCCCAAGATGAAAAAATTATTATTATGTAAGCCAGGAGTTTTATAAATAAATCACTTAAGTTTTTAACTTAAAGTATCGGTAGTTATTCCCCCACTCTTAACTGGCGAGATAACTTTTGAGATGTTTAAAGTCGTCATTTTCCTGGAGCGACGATACACAAAATGAAAACCTAGTATCTATAAGGGGTTACGCCGTTTTTGACTTCAAAATAGTAACAAGAAATTTGTTCAAATATTCAGAAGTTTTAAGAATCTAAAACATGCTCGAAGATTATTTTAGGTTCAAGTGGTAAAACTGATCACAGTTTTCATTACTTTAGATCGGTCAGACTTTCTGTGAGGAGTTTAATGAGGGGGTTACAAGGAAAATTGATAAGAATTCTGTCATGTCCGATAATTGCAGATAGTAATTTAACTGTCAAGTATCATTATGTAAGCACAATTTTTTTTACGATCAGGGCCTAATAACATAAATTAATGAGTTGTACATCATGTTAACCATATTTAAAAATGCGGCACTATTCCATGTAAATTGAGGGGATCAGTAAAAATCTAAAGCTTGAATATATGAGCACAAATTTCCCGTATCGTTATAAGGTGCTGGTCTTTTTATTCTTTTTAATTTTTATAACCTATCTCGACCGGGCTTCAATATCTTTTTTTGAAACACAAATAGCAGCTGAATTTCATTTGAGTCACACCCAGTGGGGGTTGATAGGCGGAGCATTTCTTTTATCGTATGCCTTATTTGAAATTCCTTCCGGAATGTGGGGTGACCGTATTGGCCAGCGGGCAGCCTTCATTCGTATAGTAATATGGTGGTCTTTGTTCACAGCATTTACAGGATTAACTGTTGGCTTTCTTTCGCTTTTTTTAGTTCGTTTTCTTTTTGGTATGGGCGAAGCAGGCGCTTTTCCCAATACGGCAGCTGCCATATCAAAATGGTTTCCTGCTCAGGAAACTTCCAGAGGCATCTCTATTGTTTGGGCAGGTTTATTTGCTGGCTCAGCGGCAGCTCCATTTCTTGTGATGTCAATCGCAGACGCCTATGGATGGCGTTCCCCCTTTTTTGTAAATGGATTTATCGGGATCTTATGGGTAATGATTTGTATCTCCTGGTTTAGAAATAATCCTTCGGAAATGAAGAATATGCCGGATGCTGAAAAAGTATTTATTGAAACTAACCGTCGCTACTTCCGGCATTCACAAAAATATCCCTGGAAGAGGGTATTGAAGAACCGGAGTTTATTAGCATTAGTAACAGCATTTTCTGCTTCGCAATGTGCTAATTATTTTTTCTTATTCTGGATGCCCCCTTATTTAAAAAATGCGAGGAATTTTTCAAAATCCGAAATCCTATTGACTTATACCCTCGCATACTCATTAGCTGCGATCGGATGCTTTTTCAGCGGTCATCTAAGTGATTGGTTAATAAAAAGAAAAGGAATCAAGTTCGGGCGCAGGAGTGTTGGCTTTACGATCCTTGCTATGTGTGGCCTATGCATTCTCATGCAAACATTTGTT
>CAZPAA010000324.1:0-1796 GCA_964584425.1 uncultured Gammaproteobacteria bacterium
TCTATGCCTAAAGTTTGCCCGCTGGCGTTGATTTCACTGCTCAAACTTTTCATGATTTCATAACGCTTTTCATACACTACTTCACTGATGGTGCTGCGTCCAAATTGTGCCCGGAAGCCATCGGTTACTTTTTGTTCTAGCAAACTATCGGCACGTGCAAATACACCGCTGGTTGCTTTATAAAAATGAGGGAAATCTTGAATGCGCCATTTTACAAAAGAACTGACGATCACGTCTTTCTTTTCGCTGGTGACAATGCGTGAATCTTCAATGTCTAAAGTTTGAATACGATTATCAAATTTCACCACAGTGCTGATCAAAGGCCATTTCATATGCAAGCCAGGTTGCATGACTTTAGCTACACCTTCGTTGTTTTCAACAATCCGCCCTAAGGTTTGCACTAAACCGCGTTCTGTTTCTTTAATGGTATACAAGCTAAAGAATGCAACGAACACCAGCAGCGCAACAACAATCCATATACCAGGTTTAAAATTCATAATAGGCTCCTAACGTCTTTCACGTGAACGCGCACGTGCGTCCTCGGTATTTTGTTTACTGCTTTGTGGAACAGCCAGCGGCTCCTCAATGGTGACATTGACCGGTGGCACATTTTCCGTGGATTTTTTCATGAGTTGGTCCAGCGGCAAATACATCACTTGTTGTCCATTGGGGCTGTCTACAACAATTTTACTGATGCGCCCCAGAACACTTTCCATGGTATCGAGGTACAAACGCTCGCGGGTCACGATTGGCGCATTGTGATACTCAGGCAACAACCGATTAAAGCGTTCTACATCGGCTTGTGCACGCAATTTTACTTCAGCTTCGTAAGCACGTGCATCTGCTAAAATCCGTTGCACCTGCCCTTCTGCGGTGGGAAGTACACGACGACGATAGGCATTCGCTAAATTAATTAATCGCTCTTCATCTTCTTGCGCTTTAATTGCATCATCAAACGCTTCTTTCACTTCTTCAGGTGGACGCGCAGGTTGCAGATTGACATCGGTAATTAATAATCCGGATTTATAAATCGTTAAAGTTTCTTCAATTTGTTTACGAATTTCATCACGAATTTCAGAGCGACGCTCAGTCAGTACTTCATCGAGGGTGGATTGACCCACGACTTGACGAATCGCGCTGTCGGTTGCTTCTTTAAGACTGTGATTCGGGTCGATCACGTTGAATAGATAATTCGCCAAATTATCAACCTTATATTGAACCGCTAATTGCACCAAAATGATATTTTCATCACTGGTTAACATGCGGCTGCTGTGGGTGGAGTCCATGATTTGTTCGACATTCACTACTTCTTTAGAGCGAATAAATAACGGCAACCAATGCGGGCCCGGACCTACTTCTTTTACAAAACGACCGAATTGAAACACGACTGCACGCTCGGCGGGTTTAACAATATATATACCACTTAAAACATAAATCACGAGTAATACGGCAATAATTAAGCCAATGCCAAAACGTGAGGCTGAAGGCGATTTGCTTGAACCATTATTACTGGGTTGATGATTGGATTCTGGCGGAGTGCTGCGACGATCACCGCCAAAGAGGCCACTTAACTTTTCTTGCAGTTTGCGCAAAACTTCATCTAAATCCGGCGGCTGAGGTTCGTTGTTGCGATTGCCACCTGCCCAAGGATCTTTATTTTTATCACTACCGGGCTCATTCCAAGCCATATTTTACCTCGCCCTAAAAAAAAATATTCCAACGTTGATCCCCCTTTGAAAAAGGGGGTAGGGGGATTTAAAGATCTTTGTGTATAATCAAACATCTCAAAATCCCCC
>CAZPAA010000325.1:0-1792 GCA_964584425.1 uncultured Gammaproteobacteria bacterium
ACAGACTTGATCATACCCATTTACCTCCCGCGCTCGAAGCTTGGGATTTTAAGCCATCTGGGGATCCAATAAGCTATTACTATTTCTCTGTTTTACCAGCAAGCTTACAGGTAGCCCCCAATTTAGTTACCAGTAGTAGTCTTTTGTACGGTATTACCCATGAGCCATCTAATCGTTTTTGGGAAGTGGCAGGCGTTTTACCCAAAGAAAATATTCCTACGCCTAATCTGCAGGATCAACATTTAAATAAAGCTGATTTAGAACAGCGTGCAGCCACTGCCACAGAATTAAGAACCGACATAAAACATCGCATCCCCCGATCCTAGCATTTGCACTATTGTGACTTGGCATTTTTCCAAATCACGGTACAATATCCTCAATATCAAATGCTAGGAAGGCATCTAAAATGCTCCCCCCAGAAGTTAAACAAATTCCTTACACGACCCGTGATGACCGCACGGATCTCTACCATTGGTTGAAAGAAAAAGACAGTCCCGAGGTTCTTGCCCATCTTAAAGCGGAAAATGCATACACTAAAAAGATGCTTGAGAGCACCGATGCCTTGCAAGAAAATTTATTCCAAGAAATCAAAAAACGCATCAAAGAAACTGACACCAGCGCGCCTTGGCAAGATGGCGATTTTGATTATTATTTCCGCACGGAAAAAGAATTACAGTACTCCATTTTTTGTCGAAAAAAACACGGCAGTGATCTTGAGGAAATTTTACTCGATGAAAATGAGCAAGCAAAACATCACAGTTATTTTCATTTAAATACCTATGCCTTAAGTGTTGATCATAATTTGATGGCCTACACCATAGATACTGCGGGTGATGAATATTACACTTTACTCGTTAAAAATTTAACCACGCAAACATTATTAGAAGACACCATAAAAGACATGGGCGGCGAAGTGGTTTTTTCCGCAGATTCACAGCATTTTTGGTATATCCGTTTGGATGCGGCACATCGGCCTTATCAAGTTTGGCAGCATAAACTGGGAACAACAGTTGAGGAAGATGTTTTAATTTTTCATGAAACCGACGAGCGATTTTTTCTCTCGATTGCACGCACCAAAGATGACCAATTTTTAATGGTGAATGCGCACAGCAAAATCAGCTCGGAAATTCACTATACACTCGCACAAAATCCGACGCTTCCCTTAAAATGCTTATACCCACGCATGCCCGATGTAGAATATGATATTGAACATTACCGCGGTGATTTTATTATCCGCACCAATTTGGAAGCGGAAAATTTTCAAATTGTAAAAGTGCCGGTATCTGCGCCGCAAATAGAAAATTGGCAAGTGATTCTCGCGCATCATCCAGCCATTGCCATCGATGGTTTTGAAATCATGCAAGATTTTATTGTCGTACTAGAGCGCCGCGAAGGCTTGCCCGCGCTACATGTTTTAGGGTTTAACAACAAAGCCGATTATTTAATCGAAGTGCATGAACCCACTTATGATCTTGATCTCGGCCACAATTGCTTAATGAACAGTCATGTTTTGCGTTTTGAATATGAATCTCTCACCACGCCACACAGCGTATTTGATTTCAATTTAATCGATAAAACCCGTGTTTTAATCAAACAAACCCCTGTTCTAGGACACTATAAAGCACATGATTATACCAGCGAGCGAATTTTTGCAACCAGCAAAGATGGCGTCCAAATTCCTATTTCATTAGTCTATAAAAGAGATCTCACCAAACCCGCGCCCTTATTTTTAACCGGTTATGGATCTTATGGCATTACCAGCGATGCTTGGTTTTCCAGCGCACGTATTAGT
>CAZPAA010000326.1:0-1746 GCA_964584425.1 uncultured Gammaproteobacteria bacterium
TAAATTAACAAAATCACAAATATTAATCGCATCATTTAATAGCGCATTTGGATTTTTGCATACGCGGCGCACGGCAAAATAATCTAATTCCAAAAAGGTATCACCATTAAGGCCGAGCTGGGTGACCACTTGCTGTATCTGCAGAGGGCTAAAAAATGGATGTGCTTTAAATTGATTGCTATCAGTGGTCGGTGTTATAGGGATTAATTTATAACTCTTTGGAATCATGACCCAGCCATCCTCTAGCTTTTTTTGGATAAGATGCTTTTGGTTTTCATCTAGGCTGTTATCAGGCACACGCATTAATTCAACAATTTGAGGAATAAATACTTTGAAACCATCAGCGATTAATTCTAATACTTTCTTTCTTACCAAATTGGGATAGGGATAATCTGCATAATGTTCATACAGCGTTGGATCATTGATAACCAACACACGCGGGATATATTTTTGTTTTTCATCACGCTCCTCCACATCATGCGGCCAAGGCGGGAGATCAGCCAATAAGTAGTCGATATCAAAGGGACGTGCCCCAGCTGTCCATTCATAGGTGGTTTTTGATGTATTGATAGGCTGATAAAGCTCAAGGGGCCATTTTGGCATTGCTAGGCTCCAGATTAAGGATAGGCCTAGCTTACCATATATTTGTGTAAGCTATCAAGCTGATTGCTATGCAACTTGATTTTTAGATTGGTAGCTTAAATCAACCAAGGCTTCTTTAATCACTTCTTTAGCGCTGCACACGCAAGTCCCACAACCCGTGCCCACTGGCAGGGTTTTTTGTAAGCTTTTTAAGCATTTAGCGCCTTGATAGACTTCTTCGCGTATAGCCTTGTCGGTGATGGCATGACAGATACAGATGTACATGATACCCTTGCTTTTCTTTAGTTTATTTTGTTATTATAAATGCAAATGAGAATCATTGTCAACATCATCTAGGAGATATCTATGAGTCAATCTATCCTCGTCGGCCGTCCTGCCCCCGATTTTACTGCGCCAGCGGTAAATAAAGTAGGCGAAATTATTGGTCAGTTTAATTTAGCTGAAACGATTAAGGGTAAATATGCCTTATTGTTCTTTTATCCCTTAGATTTTACCTTTGTGTGCCCTTCAGAGCTGATTGCGCTAGATAAGCGCATGGATCAGTTCAATGAGCGTGGGGTAGAGGTTGTGGGGATTTCTATTGGCTCACATTTCACCCATAAAGCCTGGCGCGATACGCCGGTGAATGAGGGCGGTATTGGGCCGGTGAGTTATTCATTAGTCGCTGATATTAGCCATAAAATTGCGAAAGATTATGGCGTTGAGCATCCTGAAGTGGGTGTGGCGTTTAGAGCGGCGATTTTGATTGATAAAAGTGGCGTGGTGAGGGTGCAAATCGTGAATGACCTCCCAATTGGCCGCAATATCGATGAACTCATTCGTTTAGTCGATGCGCTCCAATTCCACGAAGCCCACGGAGAAGTTTGCCCAGCCGGTTGGACCAAAGGTCAACCCGGTATGACTGCATCACCAGCAGGTGTGGCTAAATACCTAGAAAAACACGCGGAAACTTTATAGGGGATTGACCCTCTCTCATGTGTGGGGAGGGTAGGTTTGTATATACGCAGTTTTACAAAAGTATCCCCTCATCCGCCCTTCGGGCACCTTCTCCCGGGGGGAGAAGGATCTCTATAGTAAACTACGGGGAATAACGAGAGAGATCCTTCTCCCCCTGGGAGAAGGTGCCCGAAGGGCGGATGAGGG
>CAZPAA010000327.1:0-1736 GCA_964584425.1 uncultured Gammaproteobacteria bacterium
TATTTCAGCAGCGGGGCTTTATGCAGAATATGGCGCCACTTATTTTGATCGCGAAAAACCGATTGCGCAACGATTTAATTTTGTTGCGCCAGATATGCAGAAAAAACTAAATATACTGCATAAATTAGTGCTTTATACCGAACAAGACATGATGATGCTTTTACAAGGTGTAGGGTTTTCAAAGATTGAAGTGTATGCTTCAGCGTTTGGCACGATCAAGGCCAGTGCACGGAAAATATAATTGGAGCCAAAATTTAACTATTGTTTGCGTCGCTAAAAAAAGCATTATCCCACAACTTTTCTAAAAATACTTGCCAAGGTAGAATTTGAATTCCATCTACATTTCGCAGTGTTTTCTCAAGGTTAACCACAATAAAGTGTTTAAGAGAGGTATTTTCTTCCTGTAGCGCTTTCAAACCTTTTAAATCCTGATAAGAAATCGTAGCGCTAGATTTAACTTCTATCGCCATCGTATCATTGACAATAAAATCTACTTCTATGCCTGAGGTTGACCGCCAATAACAAATATCACGCTCTTGCATGCGATAATCGAGATACGTTTTCAATTCATGACACAAATACGTTTCAAATAATTCTCCAAATTCGGGAGAGCCTTTTTGCACCAGGCCCCTGTGCTGCAGCACGCGCACAACACCCGGATCAAAAAAGTACAATTTTGAAGTACTCACAGGTTTTCTTTTTTTAGTTTTCTTCCAGGCTGGGATTTCATAAGCCAACAAAGTATCTTTTAAAATTTCAAAATATTCATGAATGGTTGTTCTTGGCACTTGCGCATCATTAGCAATATTAGAAAAATTAATGATTTTAGCATTGCATAATGCAGCCATTCCAAGAAATCGACTAAATGCAGGAATGTTTCGAGCAACGGCTGAAGCTGCGATTTCTTCTTTTAAATACATACCGATATAAGCGTTTAAATCTAAATCTGCAGCATCAGAAAAATAAATAGAGGGCAATAATCCATTATTTAAAGCTTGCGTTAAATCAAAATGTTCTTTTAATTCCGAAAAAGACAGGGGATGAAAATATTGCATGCGCGCACGGCCACCTAATAAATTGATGCCACTGCGCTTTAACTTTCTTGCACTTGATCCTGTTAATAAAAAATGAATAGGATATTTTTCAATCATTAAATGAACTTCATCGAGTAGCGTCGGTAGCTTTTGTATTTCATCGATAATGATCAATCGGTCTTCGGGGGTTATTTCTTCCCGGATACGCTGCGGCGCATAGCTTAGTTTTAAGAAGGTTTCGCTCTCTAATAGGTTATAAACACGATACTGGCCGAGGGTATGGTTAATTAGCCAAGACTTCCCCGTCTGTCTCGGGCCTAATAGGAAATAAGACTTATTTTTCAATAAGTTATCTAATTTTAATTGTCTTGGAATATCCATCTGATCCTTGAAATGACATCTATTATGTCAAATTAATATATAATATGACGAAATAGATGTCAAATTACTTGGTCAGACCACCTATTGTTTGAGTAGTGCCTGTGCATCAGCCGGAGTGAATTCAGCCACTTTCCCAGTTTTTAGCAAAATTTCCGTATGTTCGATCAAGGTAGGAGAAAAATTAAGATCATCTTTTAAGTTTACAGGATGCCCCGGGATCACCCATTCCACATCAAATTGTTTGAGCTTTGCTAGTGCACTGGGCCAGGCCTCGATATTTGCATCAGGGACACGATAAACATTCTCAAATGGTACAATCAT
>CAZPAA010000328.1:0-1728 GCA_964584425.1 uncultured Gammaproteobacteria bacterium
TATGAAGACTGGTAAATGCCACGATGCCAAAAGGCTTAAAAAGGAACAAAAACAAAAAAACAAAAATCCCAAAAGAAAATGCAGCCGTAAATTTTCTTCTGTTTCCTTCAATAAGAGGATAAGGTTTTGCCAGTAATTGCAGTAAACTCATTCACAAACTTAATTCATTCTACAATGAAAGTTAATTGGCTGATATTTTAAAGAAAGATGATTAGAATTCCATCAGCCGGGGTAAGTGGACTGTTCCTTGGTATTTTAGCTCTTTGCAATGTGCTAAAAATAGCGTGGGGTCGGGCGGCAAGACCATGAGTGTTTGAATTTAAGTAGGATGCTGTTTAAAGTGACATACAACGTCTACGGATTGGTGCTGTGGCCAAATGAATTTACGATATTTAGAAATGCAGGCCGACAGTTTAAATTTCTCAATAAGTTGGCGGCCAGTCACCCCCCGCAGAAGGCGCCCGCCCCCGCCAGAACAATTCTGTCGGGCTGGTGTACCGAATGGTACATTCGGGAGGGGCAGGCATTGCGCCAAGCCACTTCCTTAGTATTATAGTTCTTTGGGTTATAAGAAAAATGCGAGAATAAATACGGTACTGAGATATGTCCAGAAGAGAAGAAACAAAATGTGAATACATGTCTCAAACATTTTCCCTCGCCATATTTTTGATGAGTAACCGAAAATTTGAATGAGCAATCTTGCTATCCAAAAAATAGCAAACCCTAATGTAATGCGCTTACCTAATTTAGTATGAAGTAATTCGTTTGTGGATGTCAGGCAAAGTAAACCCATGAGAACTATTACAAACGCAATAAAAAAGGAATGAACATACATCATTTGCCGGTTCATAGTGCTCAACGAACCCAATTCTTGCTTCCAGTTGAAATACTTAGGAAATATGATATGAATTGAGGCCAATACTATTAATAGCACTCCAGTTATCTTAAGATGAAACTCCATTTTTCCAAAAAGCAACTATCAGTTTTATTGACTGAAGCTGAATACAGACATAAAAGGTGTAAACTTGTTCTCTGTGAAATTACTAAAGCCTGCACTTCTTATAGCGCTTTTCCAGGTTGTACGGGAAAAGAAATGCGTGAACCCTATAGTGAAGGCTAAAAAATTAGGAAAGTCGCGTAAATGCTCCACCATTATTACTTTACCGTCCACCTTACTTACCCTATGGCATTCCTTTAAAAACTGAATTTTTTCTTCATGCGATCTTATTTCGTGTATGGCAGATAGCAGAAATATAACATCAACTGATTTGTCCGGCAGGGGTATAAGGTTTGTTTCTATTTGTTGCGTCCCCGGGTATATCATGCTTGCTTTACGGGCTCGTTTGATTGCCGGCTCGGTATGTTGCTGCGCATTATAGAAGTCAAACACTTTTAGATCTATATCAGGAAATTTCGCTTTTATGATAAAACTAGTTTCATCAAACCCTGCATTAATATTGAGGGCTAACTTTACCTGATCTGCCTCCTTCAGTTGGCTCTTTAGCCAATCAAGCCTATAATAGCCAGAGAAGTCATACACGTAAGCAGAGACAATCAACGGCATGGTAAGCCCGTAACCAAATGAAACCAGAATCAACAAAAAAATAAAGTGTGGCCAGTTAAAAAACCAATAACTTATAATCAATGCTGCGAAAATTGTAAAGCCAAAAAAATAAAAATGGCGGTTAAAACTTAAAATATTTAAAACTCCCTGAAATTTTCTTCGTT
>CAZPAA010000329.1:0-1694 GCA_964584425.1 uncultured Gammaproteobacteria bacterium
GCGTATTAAATAATAACACAAGAAACTTATTTTCAGCAGAGTAGAGTATTTAATGAACGTAAAAAACAAGTAATAGTTTTTGCTGTATAAAAATAATTTTTACATATCGGTTATAATGAAGAAGCCCGGATGATTGCTTCACCCGGGCTTCTTGTAAAAAATGCAGAAAATCAATTATTATTTTCCAACCAATACGCCATTCAAACCGTGGATAACACCGTTTGACGCAGCAAGGTCAAATGAAGTAACCAACGCAGTGTTACCAGCCGCATCGGCCAATTGAAGTTTACCATTAGCAACAGACAGTGTAAGGTCCTGGCCATCCAAGGTTTTTAAAGTTGCTTTGCCTTTACCTGTTGTAAGGGCCTTTATTACGTCAGCCTTCATCAGTTTACCGCTTATAATATGCCCTTTTACCATAGCAGCTAATTTTGCAGGATCTTTCATTAAAGCATCCAGTTGGGCTGAAGGTATTTTTCCGAATGCTTCATTGGTTGGTGCAAAAACAGTATATGGACCAGCTGCTTCCAAAGTTTCAGCCAAACCGGCAGCACGTAGGGCTATTGAAAAAGCTGTATAGTTATCAGACGAAGTACTTGAGGCAACAATATCACCTCCGCCAGCAGGTGCAGTTTGTGCAAATGAATGAGTTGTGAATACGCTAAATGTCAAAAATGCAGCAGCAATTAAAATAGTTTTTTTCATGTTCAGTTATGTTCGTTAATAATTATGTAATTCTAACAATTTATTTTTCCAAACGAATAATTGTTCAAAAAATTCTATACCAGCTTAACTTTTAAAAGCTCTAAATAGTTTGAGAAAAATAAAAAACATTTAGTTTAAAACAACATCCCTGTAAATGTAAATTATATGTTACAGTATTGCAGCTGCACTTAACAAAAAAGCACCTACATTGAAAGTACCTTTATGAGTTATTGAGAATGGCGTCCCTGGTTTTATTTCGTTTCGTCAAATTTATCTATAGGGAGCTGTATTTTATCATCAGGTTCTTCCTTGCTTTCGGCCAGAAGCACTACTTTTCCATCTTTTCCCTCTATAGTTACCGCAAAATCGCGTGATTGCCCCCCTTCATGGGTAAGCGTTATATTGAGCATGGTTTTCCCGGTCTTAAAGGGCACCTGCCAGTTGCATATGTTGGAGTTCACTTTACCAGTCATTTTATCACCGTCACCATTATCCCTGGATATGGTAACCGTTATATCTGTTTGGTTAAATTCAATGGTTGTCTTCTCATCATCGCTATGCTTCAAATTACCGGTTGCATCCAGGTGCTCAGTTTTTGATGAGCTCAAACTCACTTTTTTATCGCATTGTGCGAAGCTCATAGTGCTGCCGGCAATCAGCAGAAATAGAGCGCTAAGGAATGTTTTCATATCTTTTGATTTAATTATTAAGAATTATTTCAAATATATGTGTTTTATATAGTATTATGCAATACATAGTTCTATAAAAATCAAAATTTTATATGTAATATTTTGATTATCAATCAAATAATTTTAACAAAACAAATTTATTCCATACAATTATTTGATTAATAACTGCCCTTTTATCTACCTTCATGCAAAATATTGCCCTAAATGGAAAGACGCCCCAAAAGCAAATTCGTTACCGTATTACAAACTTGTTTGCTTACGGGCACATTGGACGCTTTGGCAGCCATACTTATCAGCTAT
>CAZPAA010000330.1:0-1659 GCA_964584425.1 uncultured Gammaproteobacteria bacterium
AACCGAAATTTTTCCTATTCGATAACCCACTTGAAAAACTTCCTCTATAGGTTGTGAAATGCTTATACCTGCTCTTTTTAATTCAGCGAAACACGCTTGATTGTGATCTGGATCAGATCTCAAAGTAGATTGCTGACAGTAAAAATGATACGCCAGATCATTAGCTTTTTCTATGAGCATATTCAGCGCGTTTTTATAAGGTAGGGGTAAAGTTAATTTAAAACCATACCGTAGTTGACCTTCCATGGCAGTATATGCCTTATCAATAAGCGCTTTATCATCTACATCGCTTTTATGCCTCTTTTTTGGAGCCTTAGCTCTATTAGCTTTATCTTTTTCTACCTTTTCACACCTCGCCTGTTTAAGCTTAGCTCTATTAACATTATCTCTTTCTATCTTGATTTTTTCAGCTGCTTCTCGTTGTATCCTATCATGTGCAATGCAATCGTTCAAAAGACGCAACTGTTCTTCTTCTATTTCTTTAAAGTGCCTTTCCAAGTCTGCTCTTCTTTGTGCAGATTTTCCTTGTTGTTGCTCTTGTTGCTTTGCTTCACATTCAAGTTCGTCAATCGTTTTAATAGTTTCATTAGATAGATAATCATTTATCTCTTTTGAATATTCGCTTGAATATTTTTTATAGTCAGAAAATGCGTGCTCAGGATTTATAAAGTCAACATCAAACCCACAAGCTTTTAATTTCTTCTCTAAATTTGTCTTAAGATCTTTTTCAGATAATTTTACGTCGGTTAGCATATCTCGTAGGGCTTTTGATTTTATACATGTATCAATGAATTTTAATTCGTTTCTTTCATTGTTTAATTTTTTTTCTTTTAATTGTAACTCCAGGTATCTCAACTCACAGGATAACCTATAAACAAATGCATCTATTGGGGAGCAATTGCCGCTGCTAGTATTTTCATTAATTTTAACATTTAATTCGTCATTATTTTTATTTGTGTTTCCCTCTGCAAATCTCGCTCCATTTACCAATGAAGCTCTTAATTTTTGTTTTTTATCGTTATCATAGTGTTTGAGAAAATAGTATATTCTATTTTTTTCAAAGTAATAATGATTTTTGCTATTCGATATAAATTTCTTCATGTTGAGAAGCTTTACTCCCATACACGCATTAAGGTAGCCAGTTTTTTTAGATCGTTGATAATCAACTTGACTTAGTTCATATTTTTGAGAGGGATCATTTTTATATTGTTCAAAATCTTTATGGTACTTCAATAATCCTTCCATGATCGCTTCTCGTATGGAGCATAAGCCCTCTGCATTGTGAACGCCCTTTTCTATTGTGATCTTATCACCGTCAAGAGTTCCATCGATTTTATTCACAGGCTTCCCGCTACTACTATTTATGAGCTGCAGTTTTCTACGCTTTTGATATGGAGCATTTGAGTTGTTATTAGATATATCATTTTGAGGTGGGTTTTTTCCAACGGTTTTAAGAGCGCTTAATAATAAAACTGCTTCCCGACCATCTGTATCGATATCAATATCCTGATCGATATCTTCCTCGTCGTTATAATCGTCGTCATCGTCGTCATCGTCGTCGTTATTGGAATCATAAGGCTGAAACATCTTTCTTTTTTTCATCATGTGAAACCTCTCATGTTAATAATGGGCCTCTTTATCTTTAGCATATTTTACCTT
>CAZPAA010000331.1:0-1643 GCA_964584425.1 uncultured Gammaproteobacteria bacterium
CACCAGTAACACAGGATTCCAAGGAACAAAGTCGAATTCCATGATAACGTTTTTTGATGGGGTCGGATTCGCTATGATATTGTACAAAACGATCAGCGTAACTAAATAATACCTTGGTTTTGATTTTTTCCAATAGCTCAAGAGACAAGCTTTTGTTTTCTTCCGTGATGGTTACTTTTTCTAAATTCTGTCGAAACGAATCATACCCTTCCGGTATTAGATCGGATTCGGGTGCACTAATAAGCATTGGGGAATGTAATGAGTTTGATGCACTTGAGGTGGGTGTAGAGGCTTGCGTTATTGATGTAGATGATGCGGATGATGTGGGCGATGTAGTCGCCGTTACTTCTGAGCCTGTGCTCGTAGTGGTGCGTGAAGTGGCAGTCAAATTGGGCACCTGGGCAGGTCTTTTCCCCAAAATTTTGTTAAAAAATTTTTTCATTCAGCCTCTTAAGTCGTGCTGGCTATTTAATAGTTAAAAATTGATTATTACCGACGGCAATCACACTATTCGCGCCTTGTGAAATGCTTTGTGCGCGGCGTGTTCCAGGAAGTCTAAACCCCTTTTGCGTATCACCTGAATTAATCACCACCGCAGATCTTTGCAATTCGTCCGCACTTTTAGAATGTGATATCCCAGATGAAGGAGGACTTCCAAACAGTTTTGTTGAAAACCGTTTAGATATCGAGCTTGAAGAAGAGCTACTGGAAGATGTGCCAGCAGATGCTGCTGAAGATGAAGATGAAGGCGATGCACTAGAACGTCTTGAATGTGAACTGTAAAATTCCTCATTCATATTCAGTAGAACATTCACTTCAGGAAAATGTTTCAAACATGTGAAATTATCTCTCGTTTCTTGTAATATTTTTTCAAAAATATGCTCACCCATTTGTGGTGTGCATAGTTTTAAATCAAGTTTCTTCAAGTCACTTACCGTATCAGAGCTCAAATTTAATTTTGGTAACAGTGGAAATGTAAAAAAATCCGTGTCAGCGGATGTGTCTTGCTCAACAAAAAGATCAAAAAAGTATTTGACCAAATTTCTATAGGTGGTCATATCGCCATTGGGATCAAATTCAGTAATTTTTCTTAACCACACCAGTCCATAAAAATTCTCTGACGCATGTTGCTGCAAATATAAAATGCCTAATAAATTTAATACATCGGGATCGGTAATGTCTTTAATGTCAGTTTTTCCCTGGATAAATTCAAAAGCTTGCGGTATAGCCTTTTTAAAGTTTTCAAATCCAGTGTCAGCCCAGTTTTGTAGCATTTCAAGATGCTGGTATAAAAATTCTTCTAACGCCTCATCATCAGTAGCGCCATTTAATTGGCTTAAATAATATTTGAAGTTACCCACTAAACATTGCACCACTTCTTCTAAATGAGGGATATTAGATGGTTTAAATTTAGTTATTTTTTCAGCAAAGGTTTTGTCATCCCATAGGCGTTTGGATGATGAAGACGAATCAGAACTATGAATAATGCTGAATAAGCGAGAATATCTTGCGGAGCCAAACATTTTCCACCCCTATGGTTGGTGAATATGAGCAATCGATGATATTAAAAACGAAAATAAAAGCATTATTTGTTCAAAAACTGAAAAAATTTCGGAAGTTTAGGATGTAGATTAAATAACTGT
>CAZPAA010000332.1:0-1642 GCA_964584425.1 uncultured Gammaproteobacteria bacterium
CGGATGCCGAAGGCAGTACGCTGTTTTTTTTTGCGTTGTGGTATCGTAGTTGGATTAGCCAAGAAAAGCTGAAAGATAAAACGCTAAGTCTCGCAGCGCAAACAAAGTATGTGCGTATTTATCATATGCTTAATGTTATTTTGAATAAATTAGATGCGTTAGGGGCCAATTATTTTATGCCCAATGATAAAGGTTATACACCCTATGACATTCTTCTTGTGAGTCGTGATATAGAACCAGAATGGTTAAATGAATTTATAAGAAAACACGCTGCGCAAGAAAATGAACAACAACCCATCAGTGAGGATTATTTTCGCTGGGTGAGCGAAATGGTGGTCACAAGTCCAGATAAATTTGTTAGCGATTTAAAAAAGCAGACTAAGCCGGGTGCTGCTCCGCTGATGGATAAGTTCACTCGGCCATTGTGCAAAATGCCAGGAGAAGAAAAACCGCTCACGTGCATAGATTTTCTAACAAGAGCCAAAAGATACGATTTAATTTTAAGGCTTATTCGAGCATCAAAAGTGCAATATAACAAAAATCTTCATTGGTACTCTTTTTTTGATGCAGAACATATTTATGAATTTAATTATGTAAAAATTGATGATGAACTTTTGTGGCGCATCATCAATAATGTTGACCAGTCATGTTTAAGAGGTTTTAGGGGGTTAACTCAAGCGCAACAACAAATTGTATATAGGGCAAAGCAACAAAAAATTTCTGAAGTTTTAGAGATGTTAGAGGGCATATATGCTGATAAAAATCCGCAGAAGCGGTTGTTGGTTTTTATAGATGCATTGGATGGATTACTCCATTTGCAAACGCCAACCCAAAAAAACCTAGCGTTGATGCAATATCCAGAAGGGAGCAATCCTGGGAGTCAAAAATTAATTCAGGCAGCAATTGATTCTTTTTATTTTGCTGCGATAAATTTTAACGATGAAGGTTTGTTTTCAAGTGATCAAATCAAAAATTTAAATAATCTTGCGGAATATGCAGGCTTGGGTAAGCATTATTGCAATCAATATTTAAAAAAACCTTTTATTCCAGATGCGGACACATACTTATGCATTATGGAGGGTTATATTAAATTAAATAATCTGCCAAAAGCCTCAAAAGTCATAGAAACCATGATGAATAATCATGTAGCCATTTCTCAAAAATTTTACACAACCTTATTACAGGCCTACGTTAACAGGGACATGAAATATACAGTCAATTATGAATGTGTGCAATTAAAACAAATGAAAAAAATGCTGAATGTAATTCAAAATAATGATTGCACTGGAGATTATTATGAAGAAACTATGGTGCAGATATTTTTGTTATCATGATTGTTGATAACAAATTACCTTGTTGACCTGTAATGCCCAAATGCTTATCGCGGCGATAACTATAATATTTATCTGGATTTTGATAAGTGTCTTCTGAGAAATTTGTAATATCCAAAACACCCGCCTGTTGGAGTTTTAAAACGCAAAATCCAGGTAAATCAAATAAAAAGTGCGCAGGTTTTAACGCGGAGATAAATAAGTGTTGTGCCTTGGGTTCGTTATTTATTATGGCCTCATAAAATGGCTGATCAACTTCATAAGAGTTTTGTGCAATACCTGGGCCAATAATTACAATCATATTTTTAACT
>CAZPAA010000333.1:0-1629 GCA_964584425.1 uncultured Gammaproteobacteria bacterium
TTTTGATGATATTGGCGCGATTATCGTGATTGCGATTTTTTACACGGCGGAATTATCGCTCAGTTCCTTGATGCTATCGTTTTTATGCTTACTGGGCTTATTTATCCTGAATCGTTGTAAAGTCCGCGTATTAACACCTTATATATTACTGGGTATATTGATGTGGTTGTTTGTGTTGAAATCCGGTATCCATGCCACCCTAGCCGGGGTTGCGCTGGGCTTGATGATCCCCCATCGCGGCAAAGACGACTCTAAAGCTTCGCCGATGATACACCTTGAGCATAATCTCCAACCTTGGGTCGCTTACTTTGTAGTCCCAGTCTTTGCCTTTACCAACGCAGGCTTATCGTTTGCAGGGAATATGATGGCGGATTTCTTAAATCCCATCACCCTAGGCATTGCCCTAGGCTTAATTATCGGTAAGCAAGTCGGGGTGTTTATGTTCGTTGGCCTCACGATTAAACTCGGCCTAGCCCCCATGCTCCGCGCCACCAACTGGACCATGCTATACGCCGGCGCAACCCTCTGCGGCCTTGGCTTCACCATGAGCCTATTTATCGCCTCCTTAGCCTTCCAGGAAGTCAGCATTACTTACTTCGATGAAAGCAAGCTGGGTATTCTAACTGGCTCCCTGATTTCAGGTCTGGTCAGCTATTACCTCCTCAAGCGCTCAACAAGAGGGAACGTGCAACAAACTTGACTATTTTAAGAAGAATTTTAAAAAAGTCTTGACTATTTTAAAATTCTTTTTAGAATAGTCTTATGAACAGAAGTAAAAAACAGCAAATTATCAAAGACTTAGCCAAAAAAATGGTTTTCATAGCCGGGCCTAGGCAGGCAGGTAAAACTTGGCTGGCGCGAGATATTGCCAAAGATTTTAAAAATCCAGTCTACTTAAATTATGACCATTTTAGTGATCAGCAAATCATTAAAAATCAAAGTTGGTTGCCTCAAAGTGATTTAGTTATTCTAGATGAACTGCATAAAATGCCAGACTGGAAAAATTACTTAAAAGGTTTATTTGATACACGTTTACCCCATTTACAAATTTTAGTCACGGGCAGTGCGCGATTAGATATTTTTTCGCAAATCGGAGATTCCCTGGCTGGAAGATTTTTTCTTCATCGCTTATTGCCTTTTTCACCCGCAGAATTAAAACAAACGGCTTATGCAAAAGATCTTGACCGTTTTATGCATCGCTCTGGTTTCCCTGAACCATTTTTAGTGCAAAGTGATGATGAAGCTAACCGTTGGCGTATGCAATATACAGATAGTTTATTACGCACGGATATTTTTCAATTTGATCACATCCAAAATATACGCGCGATACAATTAGTATTGGAATTATTAAGGCGCCGTGTAGGTTCACCTATTTCTTATACAGCTATTGCAGAAGATGCCCATATTTCTGTGCCCACCGTAAAAAAATATATTCAAATTCTGGAAGCATTATTTATTATTTTTAGGATCCAACCTTTCTCTAAAAATATTGCGCGTAGTATTTTAAAAGAGCCAAAAATTTATTTTTTTGACACGGGGTTAGTTATCGGGGATGAAGGCGCAATATTTGAAAATTTTATGGCCTTATGTTTATTAAAACACGTTTACAGTAAAATAGATGATAAAGGT
>CAZPAA010000334.1:0-1609 GCA_964584425.1 uncultured Gammaproteobacteria bacterium
TTTTGTGGGCGTAATTTTCTGGTTCCTCATTTTTGGCCCCTTCGGTGCGGTACTTTATCGCATGGTCAGCTGGATGCAAGCCGAATCACAATACATGCAAAATGAATTTTATCCTCACTACGCGCAGCATGTGTACCATTTATATTGGATAATCGCTTGGATCCCTTCACGCCTAGCGGCACTGAGTTACACA
The DNA here is from genome assembly GCA_964584425.1 of uncultured Gammaproteobacteria bacterium. GTDB lineage: Bacteria > Pseudomonadota > Gammaproteobacteria > JABCZS01 > JABCZS01 > JABCZS01. The sequence goes on from CAZPAA010000334.1 coordinate 194, forward strand.
CTCACAGGAAACTTTATGCCAGGATTTGATACCTGGAAAAACGAACTTGTTAAAGCCGATCGTTGCAAAGAAGTTTTGGTTGATTCCGGTCTTGCCTCGCTCACGCATGACACAGCAACCAACGCAACGCGCGAAGAAAACCTAAAAGCCAAAGGCATCGTAGAACGCGGATTATTAATCTGGGTTTTAGTCGCAGCTGTCGCAACCTTAGGCCACGCGTTTTTGTAGTTTAAATTCCCCTTTGAAAAAGGGGGGTAGGGGGGATTTAAAAATTCTTGCATTAATCAAACATCTCAAAATCCCCCGCCCGAAGCGGGCACCCCCTTTTTCAAAGGGGGATTCAACATTTGCAATTACCAAAAAAAATAGAGATACTAGGCAAGCTTAAAGAACCCTGCTTGATGGAAGTGATTTACATGACTGGAAGTGAATTTTTAATCGACAATGATCCCCTACAAACTGAAGAATGGCTAGAAGCACTGCAGGAAGTCATTGAACGTGAAGGCGTTGAGCGCGCACAATTTTTAATGAGTCAGCTGAAACAACAAGCCGAGCAGTTGGGTATTAGTGTTGAACAAACACTCAATACCGCTTACGTTAATACGATTCCCCCTGAGCAACAGCCGACTTACCCAGGCGATAAAGACATTGAATCTCGCCTAGATGCCATCATCCGCTGGAATGCAATCGCAATGGTGTTGCGCGCAGGATATAAAGCACCCGAACTAGGTGGGCATATTGCGTCTTATGCTTCCGCAGCTAATTTATATGAAGTGGGTTTTAATCATTTCTTTCACGCACAAACCCCAACCCACGGCGGTGATTTATTATTTATTCAAGGTCATAGCGCCCCTGGGATTTACGCACGATCATTTTTAGAAGGGCGTTTAACATCAGATCAATTAGATCATTTCCGCCAAGAGGTTGAAGCAGACGGCTTATCGTCGTACCCACATCCCTGGCTGATGCCTACCTACTGGCAATTTCCTACGGTGTCGATGGGGCTGGGTCCCATCCAAGCGATTTATCAAGCACGCTTTATGAAATATTTAGCCGCACGTGAATTAGCAGATATTACTAACCGAAAAGTCTGGTGCTTTTGCGGTGATGGTGAAATGGATGAACCTGAATCATTAGGTGCCTTAAGTGTCGCGGGACGTGAACAACTTGGCAACTTAATTTTTGTGATCAATTGTAATTTGCAACGCCTAGATGGTCCCGTTCGAGGCAATGGCAAAATTATTCAGGAGCTTGAATCGGTGTTTCGCGGTGCTGGCTGGCTTGTCATTAAAGTGGTCTGGGGTAGCCCTTGGGATCCATTGCTCGCTAAAGATACCACTGGTGCCTTAAAAAAACGCTTGATGGAAGCAGTCGATGGTGATTACCAAACTTATAAAGCCAGGGGCGGCGCCTACG
>CAZPAA010000335.1:0-1599 GCA_964584425.1 uncultured Gammaproteobacteria bacterium
GTGAAGCTGGGAATGTATATGTACATTATGTTGCAGGAATAGAGTGATGTTATAGAAGCATTTCTTCATTTAAATAGGTAGCGAGGTTTTAAGCGTTTGCCTTTTGATCGGAGACTAATCACAATGGAGGTCGCTTCTGGGTTGTATGAATATTTAGTTCGTGAGTAACCCAATATCGAATATCTTTATTCAAAAATGGATGGTATTGATACCGAAAGATTCAATGAATGGCTTGATGCATTGTTAGATAAGCATGGCCGCAGAATTAATCCTACTCTTTGCAGGACTCTTAGAGAACTTTTGAGAATCGAGTCGAGGCTAAGAAACACAGGTCCGGCAAGATTTATCAATTATAATGGGATTAAAGAGTGGTATGATACTATGATGCAGGTAAGTGGCTACCTTAAAGATAATCGGGGAACCTTTGCCTTCACTGTTTCAGATGCGCATGAAATAATGGAAGATGTCTCGGCTGGCGGAGAAACTATTGAGCATTGTGAGCACATCGCTGCTTTTATGGTTAAATATATTGAAAGAGATTTGCTTCCAAGGGCCTAAGGCCCTTTTTTGTTTTTGATAATATTGATAGGATCCTATCATGCACAAATCGGAGGTGTTTTTTTATCTAATGGCAGCGTTTCTCTTGGGGGTTTTTGTTGCAAGTGCTTTTGAAATTGGGAACACTTTGACGCTTATTATTTTATTAGTCGGGATAATTGTGATCGCTGTTACTACCTATCATCAAACTTTTTCTAAATCAAAAAAAGCGGAATATTATCGCCAGCTTGGCATGACCGTGGGCGTGGCAATTATTGTCTTTGGTGCCGGAATTGTGCGCTACAATTATTTCAATTTTACGCACAGCGTTCTTGCTGAGTTTGCTCAACACCAAGTCCAGCAGAAGGGAATCAAAGTGACCTTGAATGGTTACGTGAGCGAGGAGGAAACTCAATCCTCAACTGGCAAGGGCCAGCTTGTATTTAAGGCCGCCTATATTACTTCCCAGGATCGCACTTTTGCGATAGACGAAAAGACTATGATTACTACCGACCCCTATCCTGAATTTTCAGTCGGCCAGAAATTAAGTGTTTCGGGGGCGATAGATGTTCCACAAAATTTTAACCAGTCCGGTCAGAAAGATCTTGATTACATTCAGTATTTAAAAAATAAAGACATCCGTACGATCATGGTTTTTCCCCACATTGTGAATTATCCCAATCTCCGGCTTGGATTTTGGGACAGTATCCAGGTCAGCCTATATGGCAAAATTTTCGCAATCAAAAGTAGATTTGAGTCAGGGGTTACGCGTGCCTTGCTCGAGCCCTACGCCTCTTTTATCAATGGCGTATTGTTGGGCAGTCGCCAAAATATTCCACCAGACATCAAAGACTCGTTCAACAAAACCAGTACGACCCACATTTTGGCAATCTCGGGTTACAACATCACAATCATTGCTGAAAGTTTGCTTCTGGCTCTGGTTTGGCTGATGAAAAGGCGCCAAGCTTTCTGGGTTTCGGTGGTGGTGATTATTTTGTTTACGATTATGACTGGTGCTGGCGCATCGGTGGTCCGTGCCGCAATCATGGGTTTGCTTTTGCT
>CAZPAA010000336.1:0-1589 GCA_964584425.1 uncultured Gammaproteobacteria bacterium
CCAGTCGGACGCCCTCCGCCGCGAACACATCCGGCCACTCGCGCCCCACATTCGGGCCATGAAATGTCACGCAGCCAGTTTTATGATAAATCGCTAATAACAGCGCCGTGGTATCACTCATTCCCATTAAAATTTTTGGATTTTGTGCGATCAAGTCGTAGTCCAATAAATCTAATAGCCGCGCGGAACCAAATCCGCCGCGCAGTTGAAAAATCGCTTTAATTTGGGGATCGCGATACATGGCGAGAATATCTTCCGCACGCTCATCATCCGTTCCCGCCAAATACCCATGCCGTTTTAAAATCGCATCTCCAGTTCTAACGTTTAAATCCAGCGCTTTGAGCCGCTCAATTGCGTACTGCAGATCAACATCTTCAGCGATCCGAAAGCCGCTGGAAATGATACCCACGGTATCGCCCGGATGTAATATTTCAGGTTTTTTTAGGGTTAATGGAGTCATTGACTAAGTGTAATATAAAAATCCTTAGTTTTGACTGTTAAAGCCAACTAAAAAGCAAAAAATCAACTTGCTGTTTGTACTAAAACAGGAGCAAAATAAGCAAAAACTTTCAGCATTATAAAAGCACCCAAAGACCTTCATCATTAATGGTTCAGAGTACGCAACCGGCTTTGAGATTGGTAGTATTCATGCGTTTTAATTTTTGTAACAAAGGCAAATAAATGGATTTTCAAGAACTTACTCATATTATTACCAGTACACACCATGCGCTGCTTGCTCAAACAAGTCGTTCGGTAAATATTATTCATACTCTCCGAAACTGGCTTATTGGTTTCCGTATCTCCATTTATGAACAAAGTGGCAAAGATCGTGCTGAATATGGTAAACAATTAATCGAGCGTTTAGCCCAGGCACTACAAGCAAAGGGAGTAACAGGCAGCTCGCCTAGACGGCTATGGACTTATCGCCAGTTTTATCAATCCTATCCTGAAATTCTGCCAACATTGTCGGCAGAATTAAAATTCTTTTTAAATCAACCGGTTGAAGAAAATGAGCAGATTCTGCCGACAGCGTCGGCAGAATCTGCCAACCTAAAACACGCTAATCAAAAAAAAGGGGCATCGGCAGAGATTCCACGCTTCCCCATAGCTACTCTTCTAAAAAGCTTGTCATTCTCCCATTTTGTGGAACTAAGCCAAATAGATGAGGTTTTAAAAAGAAGCTTTTACGAAATAGAATCTGTACAAGGACAATGGTCAGCGCGTGAATTACGCAGGCAAATCGATAGTTTATATTACGAACGCTCAGGCTTATCAAAAGATAAAGAGAAGCTGTCTAAATTAGCCCATTTGGATGCACATCAATTTGCGCCAAAAGATTTTATTCGCGATCCCTATATGTTCGAATTTCTGGGGATAAAATCACATGAAGCTTTACGAGAAAACACCTTGCGGGATGCCTTGCTTGATAAGATCCAGGATTTTTTATTAGAAATGGGGAAAGGATTTTGTTTTGAGGCACGCAATAAACGCATTTTGATTGGCGATAAATTTTATTTTGTCGATTTAGTTTGTTATCACCGCATTCTAAAAGCACATTGTCTTATCGAATTAAAATTAGAAGCGTTTAA
>CAZPAA010000337.1:0-1583 GCA_964584425.1 uncultured Gammaproteobacteria bacterium
AGCATGCCGGATACGGAAATGATTTGTTAGACGCGCTTTATGCAGGGTTCACGCTCTTCTGCTACTGAAGTTACAGCCATCAAAAGAAAAAATAGCAAAACAAGTCTTTGAATATGCAATATGCAACATCCAAAAATCACAACAAGCCCATAGGGCCTGGCTATCATTGATCTCAATTTAAAAATTCTTTGATGGGAAATTGATTAAGGGTCAACCTGCATCAATAAAAATTGAAAGATATTTAGTCGCATTGTAGTTGGCACTGAAACCGCTTCAGGTCACTTCCCCACCTAGATTTCAAAATATTTTATTTTATAAAAAGTTTCGATTCAACGTTGAAACCATCGATTTGATAGTGACCAATTCTTGGATCATATCTAAACGAATATTTCTCAATAACGAAGGGATCATTGTCGTACATCACTTTAAATCTTGCCGTTATTCTATCCAATGTATCACCTTTGATAGATTTAAACGTCATCGCATTGAGACTTTTTTGATCTAATTCGGCAGAAACTCGCTTGCCGAGAACTTTACGAATTTTCTCATTCATAAGCTCCCATTCGCTTAAGGGTGCACTTTTTTGGAAGTCTTCAGATGTGAAACTTGAGCAAACAGCAACATCTTTTGTTTCCAAGCAGCTCGTGAAGTCTTGAGCTAATGAAATAAGCGCAGGCTTTGCGGCTTCCATTCGCTTATTCATCGGCCACGCTACGAATAAAAAAACGCCATTCACTATAACTAATAGCCCAGCAATGAATCCAGCTATCCATTTCGCAACCTTTTTTTAACATACAACCCACTCCATTTTTTCATATTTTACTATTACTCGATGCAATTCAACACGCGAATCTGTCAGGCTAAATTCGAACTGAAAATGGTTCAATTATTGGTCTTTTTAAAATCCGCACCTAGCTTTAAGCCACAGTGATCGCATTTGTTTGGAACGATCATAAAATCTCTTCGCTGAAGAAAGCCTATGGGCTTGTTACTAATCAAAAGCCTCTTTCCGCAGCGCGGACATCGCAGAAATAGAATAAATAGGGCACGTATTACAACAAATATGCCTCCAATAAGAAAAATCGGAGCACTTTGATTTGCTATACCCAAAATAGCAAACCCAAAAATTGATGCAATTAAGAGAATTAAAATAAAGCTATAGATTTTATATCGAATCATTTTTCGTGTATCACCTCTAGCCATATTAAAACATCCCGAACGCCAAACTTAATTGAATAATCTGAAGTTCCAGTTAATCCGAATTTCGGTCCGAACGCAACTCCTCCTGCAGCTCCCGTAAAATGGGAAGTTCTACCACGGAGGCGCACGAATAGTACGTTGGAGAGCAAGGATGGACCTAAAAACGAAGAAGCTGGGTCATTATCATCTCTCGCAAATTTCTGCAGATCGTGGCATTCTAAAACACCCTTTGGTGAAATAGTCATAGGCTGAGACAAACCAGCCCACAGGAGCATAAGGCATCCATTTATCGGCAAAATACCCGTTACTTTTAGCCATAAACCTACTCACACTTCAATAGCCACAAAAAATTATTCTTTTCTAGCTTCCGCCTTACTCTTATA
>CAZPAA010000338.1:0-1582 GCA_964584425.1 uncultured Gammaproteobacteria bacterium
TAATTTTTTTGCGGTTATGCAATAAAAATATTGACCGCCCAAATGATTTTCTGACACATTAAAATTTTGTTCCAGCATATTGCGCACGGTATCATCTCGCGTGCACATGGGGCCCACATCACTGCCCACATTAAACACATTTAAACAATGATTACTCGCCTTTGAAGGTTCAATGCTTAAATATTTTAGACTTTTCCGCAGATTTTTTTTAGACATTTGCGAATAAGCTAAAACATCTCTGCCTGTGTGATCATGCTTTTTAAATTCTTGTTCAAAATTTTCGTGCCCGATCATATCGATAAGCTGCAATGTCGTTTCTTCATCCATAAAACCTGCCGATGCGAGCATCAAAGGCGTGACGCCTTCATCATCTGCCATGATCACATTTTCTGGTGTCATCAGTAGACGCTGTATTGAAGAAGGTGCAGCGATGGCCGTCGATAAATGCAACGCCGTTCGGCCATTAACATCTACTGCCGTACTGACCAGCGAGACTTGCTCCGCTGATAGTGAGTGGTAAATATCAAGCAATGAATCATATTGATGCTGCATAACTTTCCAATGAATGATGGTATTTTGATAAATATCATAATGGCCATCAATTTTCATTCTACCCTTTGATAAAGCGCGCTTGACATCGTCAGCGGTATTGCAATCAAAGACATGTTTAATAGTCTCTTCGGCATTTCTTAATGATCCTAGGCTATGTAAGCAAGTTTCTTCGGTTTTGGAAGTGGTCAGTGTTTGCCATAGTCCACCCACGACTCCTGCGGCAATAGAGAAAGGGTTGAGTAACGATAACCCTGCGCTCTCCCCTTCTTCTGAGGTGAGTACGAGATAAAGCTGTGTGACCATCCCTAATAGAGTCAGGGTAGGGACGCCATACAATAAAACCCGTGCGCTTAGGCTCAGTGGGGGATTTTTAGTACTTTTAGTATGCATGCTTCTTCAGTCCATATTTTTCACATATGAGGATTTATGATCTTGGTTTTGGGGTTGATTTTTCAATTTTTGCCGCAAATTCGTCGGACAGTGCTTTAATATGATCTAAGTTTTTGATCACCGTGGCAAATAATCTATATATCTCTTGCACAGAAGTTTGATAAGGCTTTAGGAAATTTTCTTCAGAAAATAATTTCTGCATCTCTTCGGACAGAGGATTACCGCGCTCATCGACAATGGCTCCCCAATTTATTTTTCCCTCTGCTGTAATAGCATTGTTATTAAGAGGAAGAAACGCTTTTTTGGCGCCTCCACCTAATCCGATGTGAAAGGTAATTTGTTTGTTGAAAAAATTCATTCTTATGGTGTGTCTTTGTCCTATTGCACCGGGTTGCAGGGGAGGAGACATGTGCTGAAAGTTATCAAGGCTTTTTTTAGGATCAAATGTAGGAAATAATCTGAGTGCAATATTTTCGTGTAACATATCGCCAATAACAACTACGGGTCGTAGTATACATTGTCTTGAACTGGCCCTTAAAAATCTATGGCGAAACTTTCTTTTTTTGAAATGTTAATGCGGAATTTCATTATCTACTTCCTTTTTCCTTTTATAGTCCTTCACTGTTTTGATTAACCCGGG
>CAZPAA010000339.1:0-1561 GCA_964584425.1 uncultured Gammaproteobacteria bacterium
TTTTTTGGCGATTTTGCGACAGCCATGAGCAAAAAAACACCCCCGCAGGTGAGTTTTTCGTAAGTCCTATAGTATATTGGAGTTGGTTAGTAAAGTAAATGTGTATATTACTGATGGGCTTGTATACCTCACATCACGCATTAAATATATTTTCTCGGTAATGACGCAAATGAACCACATGAATCAGCTCCTTCGCTTGTGCAAGCCAAGTTTGCAGGCTCAGCTATTGCCAGACTTGGTCAACAAGTCAACCTATGTTATTATCCTAAGTTTTAACTTCAAGGAGCTTATCATGGCCATTACCCTCACCTGTGACTTAACTTCTGCACAAGATGATGAAGATATTTTAATGGCTCTGACAAAAGCCATACAACAACATTTGATGAAGCATCATCAGTTTCCTGGGATTTTTCCTGATGCTGAACCATTATCTGAACAAGCATCCTTTAACCATGCATTAGATTTGCTGTTAATCCTTCCTTATGAAATAGAAATTCAGCTCATAGGCGGGCCTAAAGATTCTAAAATCATCGATAAATTAAACCAGTGGTTGGCGCGACCTGAAGAAAAAGCGGGAACGCCCGCGTCGCAAAGGGTGAAGTTTCCAATAAAAATCACGAGAAGAGATGATAATACCCATTCGGAACCAGCGGCCGCTGCGGCCGCTGAAGCCGCTCTTGCGCCATGGCAAACCCAGTTAATCCCCGCATTAGTAGCAAATGTGCGGACTTTATTCCAAGAGAGCAATCCACCGGGGAATAATAATGCATCGGCTCATCACTTAGTGAATCAAGCGCTTCCGATAATTATGTCTGCTGATTTTTTAACTAAAAATTTACAAGACATTATCAATGCGGCAGAAATCCCCGCAGGAAATTTAAGTAAAGAAAACCAGAACTTCCTTGACCATTGTCGTGTTATTTATTTTTTATCGATGATGAGTATTTTATTATCCTCAGGCAAACAAGATTTATTTCTTGAGCTTCTTAACGAGGTCGATAAGATCATCACAACACACCCCCAAGATCCTATATGGGAATCAATGGCCTGTCATGCTCAAATAGCACGTGGACATACCCTCACCGTAAAAGGACAATTTTATGCGGCGCTAGAGGGATATACCAAACTGCTTAATACCCTTGTGCAGCTTTATGGACCACAATATTGCCGTGTTATTGCCATAGAAAAAAGTATTCTTGAGACGACGCTAGCCTGTGGAAAAATTGATGAAAAACAAAGAAAAGATTTTGCAGAGCAATATCAACAAAACATCGCCAAGACAGAACAATGGTATGGTGATGATCATCTTGAAGTCGTAACCGCATGGGGTGCCAAAGCAAAATTTCTCGCATCAGGTAAAGATAGAGAAGACGCAAGGGATTTATTTTTAAAGGAAAAATATTGGTATGAGGCAAAGAACAAATGCAAAACCGCTGGGTATGCAGGGACCATAAACAATTTAGCCAGCATATATGCCGACCTAAAGGAATTTACAGAAGCGCTACCGTTGTACCAAAGTGCTGTGGAAGTTTAGACACCACTATAGGGTGAAGATTCCAAG
>CAZPAA010000340.1:0-1558 GCA_964584425.1 uncultured Gammaproteobacteria bacterium
TATATTTCAAAAGATTGTTGAGCAGCATAGCATTAGTTTATTCCCTCAGGTCGGTTATGTCGCCGTGCAAGAAGCCACGTATCAAACTTTTCAGCAGGATGAGACACTTAAAATCATTCAGGATGCTTATCATTCATCGACGGATGCCGCGCTTGATCAATATGACAAAGGGAATTCTCAGTCACAAATTGAGGATAGCGTTAAAAATAAAGTGGATCAGGCCATTGGGTCTTTGCTCGATAATCGTATCTTTCAGAAAATTTTAGAATTAAGTATGCAGGAAGCCATGCGTTATCAACAGATGATTGTCGTTCAGGCCAATCGCCAACAGGCTCTTCAAGAATTGATGGTCCGCCAACAAGTCATGAATGAAATGATTAGTCAGCAATATAAAGAGGCTATCGCACGTGCGTATTATCAAAATGCGGTCGAACAACAATATAAACAAGCCGCGGCAAAACAAATGATTTATCAATCAGCCGTTCAACAGCAATATCAGAAGGCTGTTGAAGAAGAAATCCTTAAGAAAAAGTATGAAGAAATGCAGATGGCCTATCGAAAAGCCTATGAAGAGGCTCTTAAGCAGCGTTATATTCAAGCTATCCAAAGTAAATTCGGTAATTAATTACAGAAATTTCTAATGTCCGAAAGAAAATACAACCTCAGTAATTTTTTTAAACTTTTTATCATCGTAGCCGTGAGTATTTGGGGTTATCAGTGGTATGTTAAAATTGCTCATGAAAACGATATTTTAAAACAGGTCATTTCTCGTCTAGAAGCTGATTCCCGTGTTGCAGAGGTCTTGGTCACGGGAGTTAATTATGATGAAAAAACAAAGAAGACTTCAACCACCATTAAATTTCTTGAATATGATTCACAGAATCAGCCGCTTGAACCAAAATATTTCACGTTCTCTGGCAACATTATTCAATTCCAATCGTTAGTTATTCGTTTTGATGATATTTTTGTTAGCCAGGCGGATAAATTGCGCGGGAAAAGTGCTTATATTTTTTGGAAAGTATTTATGCTGGATGGAAAAAATACTCAAGAATATGAAATTAGTAAAATGTTTGAGATCCCTGAAGGGTATAAAGTGAAAGGCTTAGAAGATCCCTTTGAAGAAAAGTTATGGAAGAATTTTTGGAGTTACGCCCTTGATCCCAAAAGAGCCAAACAGATGGGCATTAAAAATGCCCAGATAGAAGCGCCTGGAGTTATGTTTATTCCAGGAAATATTTACACCATCAAGATCGAGCATGATGGGGGGTTGCGTATTGACTCAGCACCACTGTCTCCTATTTTACGTGGAGAAAAAATTATTAGTTAGAGACACTGTTTACCTCACTAAAATTAAAAATCTCATGTTTCTTTTGGATTACAGTAAGTTTTTGTTATACTAAATTTATCTTTTAAAAAACAAGGAGGAGATTGTGGGGCAAGCGTATAAGCGCAAATTACTATTTAAAGCTAATCGTTTTCAAAAGCCCATTATTAATCTCATTATTTTCCCCGCTGTTCCGGTTTATCTCATCGCTTTTTTTTATCTTACGTATTTTTA
>CAZPAA010000341.1:0-1522 GCA_964584425.1 uncultured Gammaproteobacteria bacterium
GCGTTTATTACTGATGGTCCGTTTTCTTGGGGCTCACATGGATTTATTATTGGCCATGTTTCACCCGAAGCTCAAGTGGGTGGCCCGATTGCACTGATTAAACAAGGCGATCGGATCACAATCGATGCACAGAATAATTCCATTTCGGTAGATGTTTCTGATGAAGAACTTGCAAAAAGACAACAAGCCTGGACCATGCCGCCCTATAAGGCAGAGCGCGGCACGCTATATAAATATATCCGCGCGGTTTCTTCTGCGAGTTTAGGCTGTGTAACGGATATGGCTTAGGGATTTGTGGGTAGAGCTCCTAAGATGCGAGATGCCGGAATACCGCTATACCCTGTTTCCCATTCTTCAGTACCTTTTTTTAATACACCAAAGAACCCTGTAGAGGCGTTTTTGTCATAGATATTTGCAATGCCCCAAATAGCACCCCGCTGAGGTTTAGAATCAGATGTAGCCACAAGCCAATAGCGTTCATTGTGTTTCAATTGGGGTGTTTTTATTGAAGTGAGTGTGTATTTTTGATAATTCCAGCCCACATTTCCGACCTCAATGGTCCACTCCTCAATTATTTTTCCAGGGGTGGATATATTTTCCCCATCCTCATGTAAACGCAGGGTCAGCGTGTTTTTTGTTCCGTTGTTTCCAAACCACGATTCAATTACCATTAAAGTGAAATCATCAACAGGGCTAAATCGAAAAGCGGGGGTTTGATCGCGTGATATATCAAATCCATATGAATCTGGTTCATTGGTCATAAACGCTGGGTTATGACTAAAAACCGTGCTGCTTAAGGTCAATAAAAGCAAAATTGTAAGGGTTTTATATTTAACGAGCATGATTTTCTAATTATTTTATGTCATCAAGTTAAATTATATACGATAATGATATTTCTACAACTTTATGCGTTTTTTATCCCACCTTCCGTTAGGGCTTGTGGATTAAGGAGCTCATCAAGCGTCTCACTCGACAAATCTGTCATTTCTTCTGCTAAGTCTTTGATGGAACGATGTTCTTTATAGGCGCGCTTAGCAATGGCCGCGCCCAGCTCATAACCGATCACGCGATTCAAAGCCGTCACGAGAATGGGGTTTTTATCGAGCGCAGCTTTGATTTTATCGGTGTTCACGGTAAAACCAGCGATGGCTTTATCGGCCAATACCACACAGGAATGACTTAATAACTCAATGCTTTGTAGTAGGTTATAAGCAATCACAGGCAGCATGACATTGAGCTCAAAATTTCCGGCTTGTCCACCGAGGGTGATCGTCATATCATTGCCGATCACTTGGGCGCAAATCATGCATACCGCTTCAGGGATCACAGGGTTAACTTTACCAGGCATAATACTGCTACCGGGTTGCAAATCCGGCAACGCGATTTCACTTAAGCCCGCAAGCGGCCCGCTGTTCATCCAACGTAAATCATTGGCAATTTTGGTCAAAGTGGTCGCACAGACCTTAAGCTGCCCTGATAATTCCACAGCGGTATCCTGGCTGCTCATTTGAATAAAATAATT